>JALYNS010000336.1 GCA_030773035.1 Chloroflexota bacterium | reverse complement strand
GAGCGTGGCGTGCCCGTCGCAGCGCATCGAAGGCGACCCGGCGACTCCAGGGGCGCGGAGCGACGAGCATGGCGTTCTGGCTGCGTGACGGCGAGGGGGCGGACGCATTTGCCGCCGCGGCGATTGGAGCCAGCCAGGGCACGTATCGCCCATACGTCCACTACGGCAGGGTCCGCGATACGCCGGCGATGCTGCGCAGCGTCGAAGAGCTGATCCTCGTCGGCGAGACCTCTCCGGCCGACGGCATGCTGCGTGACGCGATCGAGGTTGCCGATTCCGTCGCCTGGGCGCGCGAGCTGTCGAATCGCTCCGCCAACGACCTGTTCCCCGAGAAGGTGGCGGAGGAGGCACGCGGCCTCGCGGCCGACGGCTGCACGGTCGAGGTCCTCGGCCCCGCCGAGATGGCGGCGCTCGGCATGGGCGCCCTGCTGGGGGTCGGCATGGGCGCCGCGCATGAGCCGCGGCTGATCGCAATCAAGCTTCCGGGTTGGGAGTCCGGCGGTGATCGCCGACTGGCGATTGTCGGCAAGGGGGTCTGCTTCGACTCGGGCGGCATCAGCCTGAAGGGGTCGGAGCGGATGGAGGAGATGAAGCACGATAAGGCAGGCGCCGCGGCCGTCATCGCCGCCGCCCGCGCCGTCGCCCGCATCGCCCCGCAGACGCCGCTGATGGCGGTGGCGCCGATGGTCGAGAACATGCCGGGCGGCATGGCCCAGCGCCCCGGCGACGTGGTCAAGGCGATGAATGGCAAGACGATCGAGGTGATCAACACCGATGCCGAAGGACGCCTGATCCTTGCCGATGCGCTGCATTGGGCGGAGCGAGAGGGTGCGACCCACATGGTCGACGTGGCCACCCTGACCGGCGCGGCGGCAGTCGCCTTCGGCGACTTGATCAGCGCCTATTTCGCACGGCCGCGGGAGTGGGGGAGCCAGGTCGCCGCGGCGGCTGAGGCGACCGGCGAGTGGTTCTGGGAGATGCCGCTGGCCACCGAGTACCGCGATACGCTCGACTCGGCGCACGCCGACATCGTGAACTCGGCTTCCCGCGAGGGCTCGCTCATCAAGAGCGCCGTGTTCATCTCGGAGTTCGTCACCGTCCCGTGGGTGCACATCGACATCGGGGGCTCTGGCTACCTGATTCGCGACAAGGCGCACAACCCGAAGGGAGCCCTGGGCACCACCGTCTCGACCCTCGTGCGCCTGGCCCTCGACTTCGCCCCAAGCCCGTAGACGGCGTGCACGTGCACCGCCCCGGATCGAGGCGTTGACTCCGGCCGCGCTGGCCGTGGGCCTTGGGTTCGCCGCCCTCGGTGCCGGCGCCGAACGGCTGGCGAGCGTCTGGCCGGCCGACGAGGCCTCTCACCGTCCTCCTGGCCTGCGGACCGGCCTGCTGGCGGCCGCCGCCGCAATCGCGGGCGGTGCCATGGCGCTGCGTTCCACGCTGCCGGCGTGGGCGCTCGGCGTACAGCTCGTGATCCTCGCCATCCTGGTGCTGCTGACCGCCACCGACCTGGAGCAGCGCCGGCTGCCGCACCTGCTCCTCGACCCGTTGATCGTGGTGGCCGTCCTGTTCGTCCCGTTCAATCCGACGGTCGACTGGAGAAGTGCGCTCCTGGGGGCCGGGGCGGGAGTTGCCTTCATGGGCCTCCTGGGGCTGCTGGTGCGCGGCGGCGTGGCGTTCGGGGACCTTTTGCTCGTCGCGCCGCTCGGCCTCATCCTGGGCTGGCCGGCGGTCTTCGTGGCGATGTTCGTGGCGGGCATCCTGTCGGCGGTGGTCAGCCTCGGCCTGCTGCTCAGCCGTCGTGCCGGCCTGAAGAGCTACATTCCCTTCGCTCCGTTCCTGGTTGCCGGGGCCGTCATCACCCTCCTGCGCGACCCGGAACTGCTCGGCTCCGTCGTGGCCGCACTCATCGGCCTGCGCCAAACCTGACAACGTCCTGTTGCGCTCGGTCAACATCGGGGCCAGCTGGGATGGCGCCGGCCCGCACATGTCGGGTATCCTTGGCTCCCCGGCCCTGTCCGGGGTCGCTCCGGTTGCCGCCGCGCAAGGCCCACGCGCCCCTGGCTCCGAGGCATCGGTTGTTCAGGCAATCTAGGAGTCATGTCGATCGCCAGTCGTCCCACCGGGCCATGGATGGCAACCCTCCTGCTGCTGATCGTCGTTCTGGCGCCGATGCAGTGGCAGTCCGGGGTGCGTGCGACTGATCCCTCGGTCAACGGGGCGATCGCCGAACAGCGTCGCATGGAGCGCGACCTGGCGCGCCAGCGCACCCAGCTCGCGGAGCTGCAGCGCACCAACGCGCACCTCGCGGCCACGCTGATGGACATCAAGAACGACCTCGAGTCTCTCGGGCTCGAGATCGATCGCGCATCGTCCAAGATCGAGGCGATGACACTCGCGCTCGCTGAGGCGCGCCGCCAGCTGGCAAGGTACGTGCGCGAGATCGACACGCTCGAGCAGACCCTGTCGCAGCTCTCCGTCGACATCGAGACCTCCAAGGTCGAGCTTGTCGACCGTGAAGGGCTCCTCCAGGAGCATCTCCGCATCGCCTACGAACAGAGCCAGACGTCGGTCCTCGAGGTCCTCCTCTCGACCGATTCGTTCACGAGGGCATCGAGCGAGCTGTCGTACATGCTCACGCTGTCCGACGAGGATCGCCTGCTGGCCAACGAGATCCGTGAGCGCCGCTCCATGCTGCAGACACGCCGTCAGACGCTGCTCGACGGGCGGGCGAGCCTCCCGGAGCTGCGTGCCAACGCCGCAGCCCGAGCCGCTTCGCTGGCCGCGCAGCAGACGGAGCTCAATACCGCACGTGCCTCGCTGGAGGAGCAGCAGGCGCAGCTCGAGCTGTTGCGCGACGCGCGCGAGGAAGAGTTCGTCGCGACCGGCGAAGGGGCCGAGGCGCAGCTGCAGCTGATCGCTGCACAGGAGCAGGCGCTCGCGGCGCAAGAGGCGCTGGTGCAGAAGCTCAAGGACATCGCTGATCGGCTCGACATCGCCTACCGGGGTCGCTTCGCGTGGCCGGAGCGGGGCCCCTTCCTGATCACCCAGGAATTCAGCGTCTCGCACAAGGGCCTGGACATGGCCTACCTGTACCGCTGCGGCCAGGCGATCTACGCCGCCGGCGACGGCATCGTGGTGGCCGATGGACGGCCCAACGCGAAATACGGCGACTACGCGATCGGCGTGCTCATTGCGCACTCCCAGCGCCTGGCAACCCAGTACTGGCACCTCTCGCGCGAGGTCGTGACGGTGGGGCAGGACGTCCATCTCGGGGACGTCATCGGCTACGAGGGCGCCACCGGGTTTGCGACCGGCTGCCATCTGCACTTCGGCGTGCTGTTCAACGGTGCCCCGGCGAACCCGAGGAAGTACCTCCCCTGATCGCGCTCGGTCGCGCGCCGGCTTGGCCCCGATTCGACCGAATCCCGCGCATGCGGTACCGTTCCTCCTGATGCACCCGGCCATGCAGCGGCGCCGTCATCGGCTGATGACCCGCCGCACCACCCAGCGTCGCAACCCGCGACGCGGGCTCACGACCGCGCTCGTTATCGCGGTCGGCGTCTTCATCCTGTTCATTGGCAGCACCGCCGTCGGGACGGGAGCCGGGCTGCTGGCGGCCTACCGCTACTTCGCGTCCGGCCTGCCCGACCCGCTCCTCCTGGACGGCATCGCGATGCCCGCCAGCACCTACGTCTACGACCGCACCGGGACGCTGCTGCTGGCCCGCTTCGAGTGCGAGAACCGCGAGGAGGTGCACTACGCAAGCCTCCCGGACTGGATCGTGAATGCGACCGTGGCCGCCGAGGACCGCACCTTCTGGACCAATGACGGCATCGATTATTCCGCCTCTGTACGCGCCGCGCTGGCCAACCTTGAGGCCGGGGCGATCGTGCAGGGCGCGAGCACCATCACACAGCAGGTGATCAAGTACGCGGGGTCCATCAAGCAGGCACAGGACGAGAACCAGCCTCCCGGGTCGGCCGCCCCATCGGTGGAGCTCGACCCCGGCATCGGTCCCGCCTCCGCCGACCCGTGCGAGCAGCCGGATCTCACCTTCCTCGAGGGGCGCGGCTTCGAGGACAAGATCAAGGAGGTGATCCTCGCTCGGCAGGTGACGGCCGCCTACCCGGGGCGGGAGGGCAAGGAGCGGATCCTCGAGACCTACCTGAACCTGATCTACTACGGAAACCGCTCGTACGGCATCAAGGCCGCCGCAGCCAACTTCTTCGGCACCGCCGACCTCGGTCAGCTGACGCTCTCGCAGGCCGCGTTCCTGTCGGGCCTGCCGCAGCTGCCCAGCTACTACGACCCGTACCAGCCGACCGAGAACCCGCGTGGCCCCGCTCGTGCCATGGGCCGACGCGACGACGTGCTGGCAGCAATGCTGCGCGAGGGCTACATCACGCAGCGCCAGCACGACGACGCGGTCGCCGTCACCTTCGAGGAGATGGAGCCTCACCAGGTGGAATCGGTCCTGCGCGAGCCCCACTTCGCCTTCCGCGTCCAGCACGAGACCGAGCGCATCCTTGCGGCGATGGGGGTGGCCAACCCGCAGCAGGCGGTGCGCACCGGCGGCTACCGGATCACCACCACCCTCGACTTCCCGCTCCAGCAGGTGGCCAAGGAGCAGGTGCGGTACTACGTGACCTGTCTGGCGGGCCAAACGAGGTCGACAACGCCTGGCCTCCGCTGCGAGGACAAGAACGTCCACAACGGTGCGCTGGTCGCGATCAACTCGGCCACCGGCGAGATCGTGGCCTACGTTGGAAGCGTCGACTACTGGAACCGCGACGACAAGCGCGTCAAGGGCCAGTTCGACGTCGCTGGCCTCGCCGTGCGCCAGCCGGGATCCGCTTTCAAGCCGATCACCTACGCCTCCGCCTTCGTCGCGCGCCAGGCGACGCCGGCCACCTTCTTCCTGGACGCAGTCGTTCAGTACGGATCGTCGAACCCCGAGGATGCCTACATCCCGACCAATGCCAACATCAAGGAGCAGGGCCCGGTGCTGGCGGTCGATGCGCTTCGCTATTCGCTCAACGTCCCCTCGGTGATGATGCAGTACCTGGTCGGCACGCAGGTCACGGCCCAATTCGCCGAGAAGATGGGCGTGGCGAGCGCGGAGTACATCATGGGCGAGGATCCCGGCCTGACCCTGACCCTGGGATCGGTGCCCGTCAACTTGACCAACATGACGCAGGCCTACGG
>JALYNS010000335.1 GCA_030773035.1 Chloroflexota bacterium | reverse complement strand
AGCCTCGCCGAACGGCGAAGCCGAAGGCGAAGGAGTAGCGCAATGGCACATAAGAAGGCAGGAAGCTCCAGCCGCAACGGCCGCGACTCGGTCGGGCAGCGGCTCGGGGTCAAGCGGGGCGATGGTCAGCAGGTGCTCGCCGGGACGATCATCGTCCGCCAGCGAGGGAGCACCTTCAATCCCGGCAAGAACGTCGGGATGGGGCGCGACTTCACCCTCTTTGCCACGAGCGACGGAACCGTCAAGTTCACCCACGAGACTCGCCAAAAGAAGCGCGTCAGCGTCATCAACCCAGCGACCCCAGGAGCTACCCCATGAAGGCCGAGATTCATCCGCAGTACCATCAGGCACAGGTCCACTGTGTCTGCGGGACCACCTTCACCGTCGGTTCGACGGTCGAATCGATCCGCGTCGAGGTCTGCGCGAATTGCCATCCGTTTTACACCGGGACCCAGAACATCGTCGACACCGCCGGTCAGGTCGAGCGATTCCAGCGACGCATGGAGCGTTCGCAGCGCTAGTCGTGCCATGCGCCGCCACCTGAACGGTTGGCCGGCGCGGCTGGCCCCTCACCTCCTCTTCCTCGTCCCGGAGCTCCTCGTCGCTGCCGGCCCGTTCGTGATCTCCTCGATTGCGCGCGCCGGTGAGCGCCCGCGGTTTCGGATGCCCGACTTCTTCTACGGGGGGCAGGCGCTGATCGAGGGGGTCATGATGCGCGGCCGCACGACCGTCGCGATGACCGTGCGCCCGCCCTCCGGCGAGATGCGCACCTACAGCGAACCGCTCCCGCGTGCACTCGCGCGAGGTCGCTGGGCGAAGGTCCCCTTCGTGCGCGGCGTGCTGGTCCTGTATGAGGCGCTCGTGATCGGGACACGGATGCTGATGCGCTCGGCGGCGATCGCGGCAGAGGGCGAGGACATCCAGATCGGGAAGGGCACCATGGTCGTCACCATGATCTTCTCCCTGGGCTTTGCGGTCGGGCTCTTCTTCGTCCTGCCGCTCTTCCTCTCCACGTTCGCCGAGCGCGCCACGAGCAGCGACATCCTTGCCAACCTTGCCGAGGGTGGCATCCGTCTCGGTATCTTCGTGGCCTACATCTGGCTGATCGGGCGGATGAATGACGTGCGCCGCGTCTTCGCCTACCACGGTGCCGAGCACAAGGCAATCAGCGCCCACGAGGCACAGCGGCCACTCACGCCGGACGAGGTCGATCGGTTCAGCACCGCTCACACGCGCTGCGGGACGACGTTCCTCCTGATCGTGGTCGTGGTCAGCATCCTCTTCTTCGGCCTGATTCCACGGACTGGCGTGCCGTTCCCGCTCCTCTTTGCGTCACGCGTGGTGCTGGTGCCCGTGATCGCGGCCTTTGCCTACGAGCTGGTGCGGTTCGGCGCGAGCCACTACGGCAACCGACTGGTGCGTGCCATCTACGCCCCCGGCCTATGGCTCCAGTCTCTGACTACCCGGCCCCCCGACCGTGGGATGCTCGAGGTCAGCATCGCCTCGCTCGAGTCGTGCCTGGCGTCGGATCGCGAGGCAGCACAGCCGGCGGACCGATGATCGATCGGCTGCGCCAGATCGAGGCCAGCTACGACGCCGTCGTTGCCGAGATGTCCACGCCGGCCGCTGCCGGTGACCCGGCGCGCCTCCAGGCTCTCGGCCGCGAGCTGGCTCGGCTCCAGCCGGTGGTTACGACCATCCGCGCCTGGTCCGCGACGCATGACGAGCTGGAGGCGACCCGCTCGATGGCCCACGACCCCGACGAGGAGGTGCGCGGCATGGCCCGGGATGAGCTGGCTGTGCTCGAGGCCCGCGAGCTGGCCCTCGACGAGGAGCTGCGCAGCCTGCTCGTGCAGCGCGACCCGAACGACGACCGGGACGTGATCCTTGAGGTGCGCGCCGGGACCGGTGGCGACGAGGCGGCGATCTTCGCCGGAGACCTCTACCGCATGTATGTGCGCTACGCCGAGCGCCGCCGCTGGCGACTGGAGCTGATCTCGGTCAGTGAGGGCGCCGGCGGTGGCGTCAAGGAGGCGATCGCCGAGATCGCCGGCAAGGGTGCGTACTCGCGCCTCAAGTACGAGAGCGGCGTGCACCGCGTGCAGCGCGTGCCAAGCACGGAGGCGGCGGGCCGGATTCACACCTCGACCGCCACCGTCAGCATCCTGCCGGAGGCCGACGAGGTGGAGATCCAGATCCCCGACAAGGACCTGCGCATCGACGTCTATCGGTCGAGTGGCCCCGGCGGCCAGAGCGTGAACACCACCGACAGCGCCGTACGCGTCACCCACCTGCCGACCGGTCTGATGGTGGCGATCCAGGACGAGAAGAGCCAGCACAAGAACAAGGCCAAGGCATTGGCGGTGCTGCGGGCCAGGCTGCTGGAGATGGAGCAGGCGCGGCTCGCCGAGGAGCGGGGCGACCAGCGGCGCTCGCAGGTGGGGAGCGGCGAGCGGGCCGAGAAGATCCGCACCTACAACTTCCCGGACGACCGGGTCACCGATCATCGGATCGGGCTCACGGTGCACAACCTGCCCGGCCTGCTGGAGGGCGACCTCGACCGGGTGATCGAGCCGCTCGCCGAGGCAGACCAGGCGGCGCGACTGGCCCAGATGGGCAACGCGTGACCGGGCGCGACTCGGCCGCAGGCGTGGTCGCGCCGGGGCCGACCGCCGGCGAGCTCGTGGCCCGCACCACCGCGACCCTTCGCGAGGCGGGTACGCCATCCGCGCGGCTCGATGCTGAGCTGCTGGTCGGGCACGCATTCGGGCGCGATCGAGCGTGGGTCCATGCCCATACGGAGGCTGAGCTGGACCCGGCCGACGCGACGGCGCTCGCAGGCTGGGTCGCCCGCCGGGCTGGCGGAGAGCCGATCGCCTACATCAGGGGCTTCAAGGAATGGTTGTCCCTCCGCATCGCGACTGACCGCCGGGCGCTCATCCCGCGCCCCGAGACCGAGCTGCTGGCCGAGGCAGCCATCAGCGAGATCGCGGCTCGCCTGGTCCGTGACGACGCGACGGTCCAGGCCTGGGAGGTGGCGACCGGCGGCGGCGCCGTGGCCCTCGCGCTGGCCCTTCGCTTCCGCAGCGCGCTGACCCTCGGTCGGCTTCAGCTCGTGGCCAGCGACCTCTCGGCCGAGGCCCTGGAGCTCGCTGCCGAGAACCTCGCGACGCATGGGGTTGCTGGCCTGGTGACGATGGCCTGCGGCGACCTGCTCGACCCGGCCGCGGTCCCGGGAGGGCGGGCTGACCTGCTGATCGCGAACCTGCCATATCTGACCAGCGAAGAGGTGGAGACTGGCGTCGGCTCGCTTGGGTGGGAGCCACGCGGTGCGCTGGACGGCGGAGTCGATGGCCTGGATCTCGTGCGGCGTTTCATCGGCGAGATGCCCGACCACCTGGTGCAGGGCGGCGTGGCCCTGCTCGAGGTGGGCCGCGGCCAGTCTCCCGCGGTGCGCGACGAGCTCGACGCGATGCCGTGGCGCGTGGCGCTGACGACCCTGCGGGACCTCGCAGGGATCGAGCGGATCATCCGTGTCGCGCTGGTCTGATCGCGTCCGGGACTGACCGATGCCGGATCGTCTCCTTCCCGATCACGCGGGCCTCGCTCGCGCGGCCGACCTGCTTCGCAGCGGGGAGCTGGTCGCCTTCCCGACCGATACGGTCTACGGCATCGGCTGCCGAACGGGGGATCCGGAGGCCCTGGCCCGGCTCTTCGCGGCGAAGCGCCGGCCGCCCGAGAAGGCCATACCCTGGCTGGTGGGGTCGCTCGACGAGATCGTGCGCCTCGGCTTTCGCGCGGATGAACGAGCGGTGCGGCTCGCTGAGCGGTTCTGGCCCGGTGCCCTTACCCTCGTGCTGCCGGCGGGCGAGGGCCAGGGCACGCAGGCCTTTCGGGTCCCTGACCACCCCGTCTCACTCGCGTTGCTCGCCTCCGCGGGCCCGCTCGCGGTCTCCAGCGC
>JALYNS010000334.1 GCA_030773035.1 Chloroflexota bacterium | reverse complement strand
CGGGCCGGGATGGCGCGACCGGTCACCTTGCGGGCCGCCTCCACGACCTCGCGCACGCTGAAGCCGGCGGCCGAGCCGAGGTTGTAGACCTCGAACGACGAGTCGCCCTCGCCGGTCGCCTCGAGCGCCAGCAGGTGAGCGGCCGCCAGGTCGCGGACGTGGATGAAGTCGCGAATGCAGGTGCCGTCGGGGGTCGGGTAGTCCTGGCCGAAGATCTGGACGTGGGTCGACTCGCCGGCCGCCACCCGCAGCACGAGCGGCACCAGATGCGTCTCTGGCTCGTGGTCCTCACCGTTGCGCTCGGTGGCGCCGGCGACGTTGAAGTAGCGCAGGCTGATCGCCTGGAACTCATGGCTGGCCGCGAACCAGCGCATCGCCCCCTCGACGGCCAGCTTGGTGGCGCCGTACGGGTTGATCGGCTCGGTGCGGTCCGCCTCCGCGATGGGCACTCGACGCGGCTCGCCATAGACCGCCGCGGTCGATGAATAGACAAGCCGATTGACGCGGGCGGCGTTCATCGCATCCAGCAGCGCGAGGCCGCCGCCCACGTTGTTGCGGTAGTACAGGCCCGGATTCGCCAGGCTCTCGCCGACGAGCGACTTGGCCGCGCAGTGCAGCACTGCATCGATACGCTCCTCGCGCAGGACGTGCTCCAGGTGCGCCCGATCCTCGATCTGGCCGCGGACCAGCCGGGCCGGGCGCACGACCGCCGAGCCGTGACCGGTCGAGAGATCGTCGTAGACGGTGACCTCGTGCCCTGCGTCGACGAAGGTCTCGACGCTTGTCGAGCCCACGTAGCCGGCGCCGCCAACGACCAGGATCCGCAACGCTGCCTTCCTCCTCGCCGAATGGCCTCAGCCGACCGCGGCGCCGACGTCGGCGAGCGATGGCTGGGCAGTGGCGGGCGTTCGCCCTTGCAGCCAGGCGGATGCCGCGCCGGCCAGCTCCGGGCTGAAGGAGGTGGAGATGTGATCTGCGCCGGCCGCCACGACAGCGGTGACGCCCGCGAGCTCGGTGAAATCACCCGCCGCCTTGACCTCGAGCTGGTCACCGACCACGCGGCGCAGGAAGGTCGTCGACTGCACCGCCACGGCGACCGGCTCGCCTCCAATCGAAGTGACGACGTAGTCCACCCCGGCGCGAGCGGCCAGACGGCAGGCGCGGCGGATCAGCTCGTCGTCGAGCGCGCCGGATTGCACGATGACCCCGGTCAGGGCCAGAGCGGAGTGCGCCATCTCCACCACGGCGAGCATGTCGTCGAGGACCGCCCGATCGTCGCCGGAGATCAGCGCACCGGCGTTGACGACGAAATCGAGTTGGGTGGCGCCGTCCTCCAGGGCCGTCGACGCCTCGAAGGCCTTCACCGCGGCAACCTGGCCTCCGTGAGGGAAGCCGATCACGGTCGCGACGCGGACGTGGCTACGCGCCAGTCCCCTGGTTGCCGCCTTGACCAGCCACGGGCTGACGGCGAGCGAGGTCAGCCCATGCGCGAGCGCGAGCCCGACGGCGTCCTCCAGCTCCGCGAGCGAGGCATTCGGCCGCGTGAGCCGATGCTCGAGCCGCGCGGTGCGGAGTGGGGCGGTCATCGCGGGATCGGGCCTCCGCTCAGGTCGTGGCGCGTGGGCACGCGCTCCGGATCGCCGATTGTAGCAGCGCCCTATCCGCTCGCCATCGCGCGCGCAAGTTCGAGCAGCCGATCACGCGAGTTGAGGGTCGGATCCTCCAGGACCGCGTCCAGCAGCGCTGCCAGCAGCCGCCCGACTGCTGGGCCTGGCCGGATGCCCAGCTCGGCAACCAGGTCGTCACCGGTGAGCGCCAGGTGCTTCGCCTCGAGCGGATCCCTGGCGATGGCGATGGTGGCGCGCCGTCGCAGCTCCTCCCAGCCGCCGATCGCCGGATCGCGCACGCCGGAGGCGGCGTCATCGGCCGCCCGCAGCGCGAAGAGGTCGGGCAGCAGGTCGGCACCGACACGGCGCACGAAGCGGCGCACGGCGGCATCGGTCCAGTCCGGCGTGTAGGTGAACATGTGGTGCAGGACGAGGCGGCCAACGCGGGTCATCTCGATGCGGGGCGCGCGCAGCCGGAGCATGACCTGGCCGGCCTGCCGCTCGCCGGCCTGCTCGTGCTGCAGGAAGTGGCCGTCCGCACGGGTCGTGGCCTTGCCAAGGTCATGCAACAGGCCGGCCAGGCGCAGCACCGGGTCAGAGGCCGGCAGGGCGTCCACGGCCCGCAGCGAGTGGTCGAGCGCATCGCCCGCGAGCGGCTTGTTCTGCGGAACGCCACGCAGGGCTGCCAGCTCGGGCAGCAGGACCTCCAGCAGCCGCAGGTGCTCCATCAGCGCGAAGGCGCGCGAGGGCGGTGCGGGATCCGACAGGATGCGCATCAGCTCATCGTGCACGCGCTCCCCGGAGAGCCCGGCCGCGTCGGGCGCGTGGCGCCGGATCGCTTCTTCGGTCGGCGGATCGAGACGCAGGTCGAAGCGGCTTGCGAGACGGACGCCGCGGATCAGCCGCAGGGCATCCTCCTCCAAGCGCGCATCCGCGTCCCCCACCGCCCGCAGCAGCCCGGCCTCGAGGTCAGCTGCGCCCGCGAAGGGATCCACCAAGCTTCCGGCGCCTGCGCTCACGTCTTCGGGCAGCCAGGCCATGGCGTTGATCGTGAAGTCGCGTCGCGCCAGGTCGTCGGTCAGCGAGGTTCCCCAGATCACGGCGTCGGGGCGGCGTCGGTCGCGGTAGCCGGCCTCGACCCGGTAGGTGGTGACCTCGATCCCCGGCTCGCCGCCGGGATGGACGACGGTGACCGTGCCGAAGGCGTTCTCCCAGGTGGAGCCGGGGAACAGCCCTGCGACGGCCTCCGGCGGCGCGGCGGTGGCGATGTCCCAGTCGACCGGCCCCTCCCCCTGCACCAGGTCCCGGACGCAGCCGCCGACCAGGACCGCCTCGGAGCCCGTCTGCTGGAGCGCGGCGAGCACGCCGGCCACCGCAGGAGGCAGGGTGATCGACAGGGCCTCTCCGTCGCGCATCGGTCCTCGTCCGGCGGAGTGCGCGCCTACGCGCGCTGGCCCGGGGAGTCGCTCAGGAAGAGGTAGGTGCGCCAGGCGTCGTTCTGCTCGTCGGCCAGGTAGGTGCCGTACAGGTAGCGCACGTCCGCGCGCGGAGCCCGCGGCTCGCGGCGCAATGCCATCCTCGCCTCGGCCAGCGTCTTGCTCCCCTTCCGGTGGTTGCAGGCGCGGCAGGCGGTGACGAGGTTCTCCCACTCGTGGCGGCCACCGCGGTGCTTGGGCATGACATGGTCGATCGTCAGGTCGCGGGTGGCGGTGCCGCAGTACTGGCAGCTGTGCGCGTCCCGGGCGAAGACCTCGCGCCGGCTCAGCTTGACGCGGGGGCGCGGTCGGCGCACCAGGTAGACCAGCCGGATGACGGAAGGAGCAGGGATCGCCAGGGTCGGGGTGTGGATCACCTGGTGGTTCCGCTCCAGC
>JALYNS010000333.1 GCA_030773035.1 Chloroflexota bacterium | reverse complement strand
GCGGTCGCGCAGGACGGCGTCCTGCGGGTTCGGCCACACGATGAGCACGAGCAGCAGCGCCAGCGCGATTCCGCCGGCCATCGAGGGCCGCCGGGCAAGCTGCGGGCGGAAGGCGGCGCGCAGGTCGGTGGTCGCCAGGCGAGCCCGAGCGTCGGCCAGCTGGCGGGCCTCCAGCTCCACGGCGAGAGGATCGTCAACCTGCGGGTCGACGATCAGCTCCAGGGCGGTGCCGAGGCGCTCCCGCAGGCCAAGCTCCGCGTCGGCGCCGCGTGCGGAATCGGTCAAGGACGGGCGCCTGCGCCACGAGATGACCGCCCAGGCCAGCAGCGCAACCGTCGCCACGCCTGCCATCAGCCACGGAGCGAATTCGATCGCGACGGTCCGCGCGGCGAGCTGGACCAGTGCGATCCCACCGATCGCCGCCGCGGCCGCGTAGGTGGCGACCCTCAGCGAGCGGCGCAGCCAGAGTCGCCGTCGCAGCGCACGCAGGCGGACGAGCGCGTCACGGCCGAGGCGTGCGGTGATGGTCGTGGCGAGGTCGCGGTCTCTCATGACTCAGCCTCCGGGTCAACGTAAGTGACGGGAAGGGGAGCCGCAACGGCCCGTCGTCGGAAGGCGAAGCGCAGCCCGGTGGGGACCACGAGGCGCATCGAGGCCAGGGTCAGGAGCAGCGACATGCCGATGAAGGTGAAGAGAAAGGGTGGCCAGAAGTGGCCGGTGACCGGCTGCGGGTCGAAGATCGCCGGCTGGCCCGGAAACGCACAGCGCGCGTTGGGAGGGCAATCGATCGCCACGCCGCCCTTGAAAGGCTGCTCCTCAACGGCGTCGACCCCGGGCACCGGCATCGGGGCTGGTTCCACGCCGCCGCGCGTATCGGTCTGGACGCAGACGTCGCCGTCACAGATCGTGGTCGAGCCGATGTTCCCCCGCAGGCCGGTGACGATCGAGCTGAACGGACCGTACTGGGCCTCGGTCTGCGCCACCACGTCGATCATGGCGATCGCGGGATTGATCCACATCAGCTGCTCGGGGGCCAGACGCGGCGTGCCGAACTGGTTGTTGCTGTCGCGGCTGCTGGCCACCGACCAGAAGATGAAGATCAGGACCGTTCCTACCGTCAGCGCCAGCACGGTGGCGTAGGTCAGCACGGTCGCCGCCTGGGTGCGCTTGACCAGCGCCGACCAGAAGAGGCCGATGGCGCCCAGCCCCATGGCGGTCACCAGCAGGACCAGCTGTTGGCGCAGCAGGTCCTCGATCGAGGCCCCTCCGTACATCAGCACCAGGGCGGAGATGGGCAGCGCGGCGATGATCATCAGGCCCACGAAGGCCAGCGCGGCGAGCAGCTTGCCGACCACGATCCCGCCGGGCCGCATGGGGGTGGTGACCAGCAGGTCGAGCGTCTGCTTCTCGCGCTCGAGGCTGATG
Source organism: Chloroflexota bacterium (assembly GCA_030773035.1). Taxonomy (GTDB): domain Bacteria; phylum Chloroflexota; class Limnocylindria; order QHBO01; family QHBO01; genus CF-167. The sequence goes on along the minus strand of JALYNS010000333.1, from coordinate 1,270 downwards.
GTGCCGGCCGTGAAGGCGGGGGCGATGAATCCGACGAGCAACAGCTGGAAGACCGACAGGATGGCGAAGATGCCCTGCCCGATGACGGCCGATGCATTCGCGAAGGTGGTGCCGAACGGCCCGCCGCCACCAAACTGCGCCTGCGTGCGCGCGCCGGGGGCGATCACCGAATAGACCCCGTAGGCGATCAGCGCAAGCACGGCCAGGTAGACAGTGATGATCACGAATGCGCGGCGCCCGCGGAAACGGGAGCGCAGCTCCTTGACCAGGATGGTGGAGACCGACGCGCCGAACTCGCGCAGCAGGGGAAGCCGCCGCGTTCGGGGGAGAGTCGCCGTTGTCATGCCGCGGTCTCCTCGTCGTTGCCGGTCACCTTGAGGAAGATCTCCTCCAGGTCACTCGTCGCCTGGCTGAAGCCGCTCACCGTGTGACCGGCCTCGATCATGCTCCGCAGGAAGGCTGCCTGTTCCTCGGCGGATCCGTCGAACGGTACGTCGAGGCGCGTCAGCGCGCCATCGCTGTGTGTCTCAAGGACGTCGCCGACCCGGTCATCGGTTCCCAGCCAGTCAATCGCCGTGGCCGCGTCGGAGAGCAGCTCGATGCGGAGCAGGGCTGTCGCGCGCAGCGAGCGCTCGATCTCCTCGATCCTCCCGGAGCGCAGCAGCCGCCCGCGGTCGATGATCCCGACCGACGTGCAGAGCTCCGCCAGCTCGGGGAGGATGTGGCTGCTGACCAGGATCGTCTTGCCCATCCCGCGCAGCTCGCGCAGGATTTCGCGCATCTCCACCCGTGCTCGGGGATCAAGACCCGAGGCCGGCTCGTCCAGGATCAACAGCTGCGGATCGTGAACCAGGGTGTGGGCCAGGCAGAGGCGCTGGCGCATGCCGCGGGAGAGGGCCTCGACGTACGAGTTGCGCCGCTCGGCGAGCCCCACGATCTCCAGCAGCTCGCCGATCATGGTGACCCGCCGCCCCGCGGGCACCGAGTAGCAGCGGGCGAAGAAGTCGAGGTACTCCCAGACCCGCAGGTCGTCGTAGACGCCGTAGAAGTCAGGCATGTAGCCGATCCGGCGCCGCACCTCGATCGGGTCGGCCATCACGTCGATGCCGCACACCAGCGCCTCGCCTGCGGTCGGCGCGAGCAGGGTGGCCAGCATCTTCATCGTCGTCGTCTTGCCGGCTCCGTTGGGGCCGACCAGGCCGTAGATCTCGCCGGGGCCGACGACCAGGTCGATGCCGGCCACGGCCATCTCGCCGTCATAGCGCTTGAC
>JALYNS010000332.1 GCA_030773035.1 Chloroflexota bacterium | reverse complement strand
GCGGACGGCAGGACCGGCAGCAGGGCACGCTCGGCGAGCGCACCGTGGCCGATCTCGCGCCGGCCTGGGCCGCGCATCGGGCGGGCCTCGCCGACCGAGTACGGCGGGAAGTTGTAGTGGTGCATGTAGCGCTTCTCGGTCTCCGCGGAGATGGTGTCGAGGCGCTGTACGTCGGACGAGGGGCCGAGCGTGGCGATCGAGAGGGCCTGGGTCTGGCCACGCTGGAAGAGCCCCGAGCCGTGGGTGCGGGGCAGGACCCCGACCTCGACCGTGATCGGCCGAATGGTGGTCGTGTCGCGCCCGTCGATGCGGATGTTCTCCGAGAGCACCAGCTCGCGTGAGGTTGCCTTGGTCAGCACGTCCATCAGCGGTGAGCCGATGCCGTGCAGGCGACGGAGCTCCTCCATCGAGTCGCCCTGCGCAGCCCGGTTGTAGTCCTGCCGGCTGCGTCGGATCTCGGCGGCGATATCGGTCCGGATCTTCTCGAGCCGCTCGGTGAGGCCGGCGCTGAGGTCGATGAAGAGCTCCGCCGCCGCCTCTGCGTCGGGCATGGCCCGGTGCGCCGCGGCGTGGTCACGGCCGAAGACGAAGCGGACCAGATCACCCAGCTTGTAGCTCCCCGCGTCGGGGTAGAGCTGGTAGGCCAGCTCCAGGGTGTCATACACGGCCGCTGGCTTCCAACCCGCCTCGGCCGGCATGTGACGCAGCACGAAGGGGAGGTCGAACCCGACGTTGTGCGCCACGACCGGGGAGTCGCCGACCCAGGCAGCGAACTTGGTCAGCACGTCGGCTGCGGTCGGGGCCTTGGCCACGTCCTCGTTGCTGATGCCGTGGATCTGATGACCGATGATCGAGCGACCGGGGTTGACCAGCGACTCGAAGCGGTCGACCACCTTGCCGCCCTTCACGCGCAGGGCCGCCAGGTCGACGATCTGGCCGTTCTCCGGCTTCATGGCGGTCGTCTCGACGTCGAAGACCACGAACTCGGCCTTCGGGTCGGCGAGTGCCTGCCCGAGCTTGACGATCGAGTCGGCCTTGGGTCCCAGGAACGGGATCTTCTTGGCCTTGCCGGCGGTCGTCGCCAGCTTCTCCTGCAGGTCGATGCTGTGCTGCAGCTCAACGTGGGCGTACGCGATGGCGTCCGCCATCACCGATTCGGGCAGGATATTGGCTCCGGCCTCGACCATCATCACCGCCTCTCGCGTGCCCGCCACGACCAGGTCGAGCGTGCTGTCGGCGAGCTGGGTGACGGTCGGATTGGTGACGAAGGCGCCGTCGATGTAGCCGACGCGGACGGCCCCCACCGGTCCCAGGAACGGGATGCTGCTGATCGTCAGCGCCGCCGAGGCGCCGTTGATGGCCAGGATGTCGGGGTCGTTCTCCTGGTCGGTCGAGAGGACCGTCAGCACGACCTGCACGTCCTGCTTGTAGCCCTTCGGGAAGAGCGGGCGGATCGGCCGGTCGGTCAGGCGCATCGCCAGGATGGCCGCCTCCGACGGGCGCGACTCGCGCTTGATGAAGCCGCCGGGGATCTTCCCCGCGGCGTACATGCGCTCCTCGAAGTCGACCGTGAGGGGGAAGAAGTCGATCCCCTCCCGCGGCTCGGCGGAGACCGCCGTCGCCAGCAGCACCGTGTCGCCCAGGCGGACGAGCACCGCGCCATCGGCCTGTTCGGCGAGCTTGCCCGCCTCGAACGAGAAGGGCTGGCCGCCGATCTCGGCCTCTACTTTGTCTGCCACTGATTCCTCCAGATGTCTTGGTTGCGCCATGCGACCCGGCGCTCGGCCCGCTCTCGACCCTCGGCTTGAGCGAGGTGGCGGGCGGCGGCCTTTGCAGGCGCGGATGGCTGATGATTGGAAGGCGCCTCAGGCACCTTCATGGTCCGGCATGGGTGTTTTCGGCCGGATCTGGGCGACCCCGGCCGATACGGCCGTCCGGGTCGTCTGCACGACGCAGTGTCCCTTAGCGGCGCAGTCCCAGTCGACCGATCACTGCGCGGTAGCGATCCACGTCATTTCGGACGAGGTAGGCCAGCAGCCTTCGGCGCTGACCGACGAGCTTGAGCAGCCCGCGACGCGAGTGGTTGTCGTTCTGGTACGTGCGCAGGTGCTCGGTGAGCGACTTGATCCGCTCGGTGAGGAGCGCAATCTGCACTTCAGGGGAGCCGGTGTCGCCCTCGTGCGTGGCGTAGTCGTCCATGATTGCGCTCTTCGTGTCTCCGGCGAGCGGCACGTATTCCTCCACATATCTTTCAACTATCGCGTCGCATCGTACCAGACCGATGCTGAAGACGCCTCAGATCAGGTCATTCCGAGCACGGCGCGACCCTCCTCCGCGTCCCGCAGCATCTGCTGCACCAGTGCGTCGACGTCGTCGAAACGCCGCTCGTCACGCAGCCGCGCAATGAGGTCCACGCCGAGCTGCATGTCGTACAGATCCCCGTCCCAGTCGAGCAGGTGGACCTCCACCAGGACCTCGCCCCCATCGTGAAAGGTCGGCCGCGTCCCGATGCTGATCAGCGACGGGTGCCCCTCCGCAACGCCGCCGACCCCGGGTCCCACGCGACCGGCGTAGATCCCGAGCGGCGGCATGGCAGGCGCGTAGTCGAAGTGCAGGTTGGCGGTCGGAAAGCCGAGCTCGCGCCCACGCCGATCACCCGTCACCACGGTTCCCACCAGGTGCGGTGCCGTGCCGAGCCGAAGGGCCGTCGGGATGTCGCCGCGGGCGATCGCCTCGCGAATGCGGGTCGAGGAGACGATCGCGCCGTCAACCTCGAGCTGCTCGACCACGATCACGCTGAAGCCGCGAACCGCGCCGAGCTCCTCCATCCGCTCCACCGTCCCGCCTCGATCGCGGCCGAATGCACTGCGCCGGGACATCGTCAGCCCTCGCACCTCGATCCGCGGGGCGAGGGCCTCCTGGAATGCCTTTGCCGTCAGCTCGCGGAGCGAATCGTCGAAGCGGACCGGCACGGCGCGGACGCCGAGCCCCTCGATCCGCGACAGGTTCACCTCGAGCG
>JALYNS010000331.1 GCA_030773035.1 Chloroflexota bacterium | reverse complement strand
GGCGGCCGCGACCGCGTCCGCCACGCGCGCTCCCATGGGCAGCTCGATGATCCCCGGATGCAGGACCGCTCCCTCGACGTCCACCACAAGCGTCCCCGCTGGAAGAGGCGGCGAGTCGACCGCGCTGGCAAAGGGGTCGAGCAGCTCGTCCGCCGTCGGCCCGTTGGTCGTCCCCGCTGCCAGCAGCAGCCAGGCGCCCAATCCCACCGCCGCCAGCGCGGTGGTCAGTGCGGCCACCGCGATCCGGTCGCCGATCGTCACCGGCGCTCCTCCCGTCGCGGGAGGCGAGCGGGGTGAATGCCCTGTCCGAAGCCCGGCGCCCGGGCACTCGACGCCGGGCTCCGGAAGCAGGACGGGCAGACTACGTTGCGGGGCCTTACCCAGCCCTTACCGCCGGATCACCGGGTTGCTCGGCCGGCCTACTCCCCGGGCGTCACGACGTTCACGAGCCGCTCCGGGATCTGCAGCACCTTGCGGGGCGTCCGACCCTTCAGGTAGGCCTGCACCCGCTCGCTGGCCAGGGCCAGCCGCTCGATCTCCTCCGGAGCGGTATCGGGCGCGACCAGCAAACGGTCGCGCAGCTTGCCGTCGACCTGCACCGGCAGCTCGATCATGTCGGCGGTGACCAGCGCCGGGTCGAATGCCGGCCAGGCCTGCTGGTGGATGCTGTACGGCTTGCCGCGTCGCGCCCACAGCTCCTCGGCGACATGCGGCGCCATGGGCGCCAGCAGCAGGAGCAACGCCTCGACCGCCTCGGCGTAGGCATCGGTCCCGGCCAGGCCAGCGTCGCGCGCGTCCCCGAGGGAGTTGGTCAGCTCCATCATCTTGGAGAGCGCCGTGTTGAAGTGGAAATCGGCGTAGTCCTCGCCAACCTCTTTGATGGCCTGATGGGTGGCATGCCGCAGCCCGCGGCTGCCATCGTCGAGGTTGCCCACCGCCTGACGCCCCGCGCCGCCGCTGCCGGGCGGCTCGCCGGCCAGGCTCTGTGGCGGGGGCATCCCGGGCATCTGCCGCGGATCGCCGGGACTTGCCATATTCAAGGGTCACTGACCGAACGGGCGAAATCCTTCTCGCGTTTTGGGCCGCTTCGCACCGGTCTCCACATCTTGCGGTGTGACGAGGGGAGTTGGTGGAATCTCGGCAATCGGGGTGGCATGAGTCCTCTCTTTTCCCGGCAAAGGCAACCTGCTTGGTGACAAGTCGGCAACTGAAATGCGAATCCAGTGGAACTGATTGACTGGTCGCGGCCTAGCCCGTCTAATTGCCCTACGACGAATTCCGCCCGACGAGCGCTAGCCGGCGAGGCGGCGCTGGACATGGCCCGTCCACCAGCAAAACAACGAGGTGGCAGCTCTTGTATCGCGCTTGGAAGCCTTTCAGTGCAGCTGTAATCCTCACGCTCCTGGCGGTGCCGCTCAGCGCCGGCGTGGCTCCATCAGCCCCTACAGAGGAGGAGCTTGCCGCAGCCATCGCCGACAGAGCGGCCTACGGCCTGCCGTCAAGTTCGGACTACGTATTGACCCTGATGGCATCGCCGAGTGACGTTGGCACGGCAGCGTGGGGAATCCCCCTCACGACCGAGGAAATGGCCCAGCTAGATCTAGCGACGCGCAGTGAATTTGAGGTAGCAGCGAAAGACGTCGTGGCATTCGCGCGATCGTTGCCCGAGTTCGGTGGCGCCTACTTCGATCAACTCGCCGGCGGGGGCTTGGTTCTGCAGTTCACCAACGTATCAGAGTCGACCATCCAGGGAGTCTCCGAGCTGGCCCCACAGGAGAGCCTGACTACTCGCCTCGAGACCGTTAAGCACTCGTTCGCAGCGCTGGAAGAGGCGATGCTCAACGCGCCCACCATCCTGGGCGAGGTCGAGCAACCGGTGAACCTCGTCAGTGTTGGGATTTCCGAACCGAGCAATTCCCTCATTGCGAAGATTCTGGACACTGGTCTAGATGCCGCCTCCTTGGCGGCGAAGGCAAGCGATCGCCTCGGGATCCTAGTCGCGATCGAGATCGTCCCTTCCTCACTCGTGCCAGGTACGTGCACTAGCCGCTCAAGCTGCACAGCGCCGACGATGGCCGGAATCCGGATTGGTAACGGGATTGAAGGCTGCTCGATGGGCTTCCATGTCGTGAACGGCTCAGATAAGCAATTCGTGGGGGCGGGCCACTGTGGGGGCGGGACTTGGTATCACCCAGGTCAGACCTCACCGTTGCTCCTCCTCGGAACTGTTCAAAGCGACCTCTATGATGGAGGTAGCCTCGACATCCAGCGCGTCCAGCTCCCAAATACCCAGGCGTCGAAAGTCATCTATGGGGAAGGCAGTCGGCTGATCACCGGCTGGGACTGGCCGGTCACCGGCGCCATTGTGTGCGCGTCGCTCGGGTACAAGCAGGTGGTCGATTGCGGAAACGTGACCATCAGCATCGGGGGTTACACGCTGGAGGGCTTCCTCCGCTGGGGCACGGATACTACCGGCATCGTGACTCAGGGAGGGGACAGCGGATCGCCTCTGTACGTGCGGGGGTCAAGTACTCTGCGTGGCCTAGGGGTGTACAGCGCTGGCAACTCAACCGACCGCTGGTTTGCTCGCCTTGGCGACGGGCTGGCTCATTGGTCTGGTTGGGACATTTTTCACTAGGGCTCCACCAGGCGACCGGACGATGAATTCGTTGATGGAGAAGCGGTGGGTGTTGCGGCGAGATCCAGCCCTTGGCCGGCCCCGGCGTGGCTGGGCAACTCCACTACGTGCGCATAAGTCGAGCGGTGGGCTCGCGATCTGCGCGATGCTTTTCGCAGTCGGCCTGGCGGCGTGCGGCATGGCGGCGCCCAGCGCGCCGTCCCGCTCCCGGACGCCGGCCCCTCTCCCGTCTGGGGCGACAGAACTCGCTATCGAGACTGCACCAGCGACGACCCATACCCCGGTCAATTGGGCATGTCCGGAGTCGCTGATTGCCCCGGTCCGCGTCGTGCGCGACGCCGATGCGGTGGTGTTTGAGCTCGTCACCGGAGAGCGCTTGAACCTCGTTTGGCCGCGTGGCTTCTCGGCCAGACTGCTGGATGGCCGAGCCGAGATCGTCGCGCCCGATGGGTCGGTAATAGGTCGAGAGGGAGACGTGCTCTCCGACATGCTCGCCGGAGACCCCAGTGACATCTGCGAGGTCAACAGCGTGTTCTATCCTCCGGCATCGTGACGACCTCCCGAATTCGACGCCTCGCCAGGGGCCTGGGGCGGCAATGCGAGCGCCTCGCGTGGCAGGCTGGCGAAACAGCTCTTCCACGATCGCCTAAGACGGCTGAAAGGCGTGCTCAATGGCAATCGATGGCGCCTTACCTGCCGCCTACTCCCCCGGCGTGACCACGTTGACCAGGCGGCCGGGGATCTGGAGCACCTTGCGCGGCGCGCGCCCCTTCAGGTACGCCTGCACCCGCTCGCTGGCCAGCGCCAGCCGCTCGATCTCCTCGGGAGCGGTATCGGGCGCGACGAGCAGCCGGTCGCGCAGCTTGCCGTCGACTTGCACGGGCAGCTCGATCATGTCCGCCGTGACGAGGGCGGGGTCGAAGGCCGGCCAGGCCTGCTGGTGGATGCTGTACGGCTTGCCGCGCCGCGCCCACAGCTCCTCAGCGATGTGCGGCGCCATCGGCGCCAGCAGGAGGAGCAGCGCGTCGACCGCGTCGGCGTAGGCATCGGTCCCGGCCATGCCCGCGTCACGCGCATCCCCCAGGGCATTGGTCAGCTCCATCAGCTTGGAGAGTGCCGTGTTGAAGTGGAAGTCGGCATAGTCCTCGCCGACCTCCTGGATGGCCCGATGGGTGGCATGCCGCAGCGCACGAACCCCATCGTCGCCGGATGGCGCCGGGGCACCCGGCGCCTGCGCCACCGCCCACACCCGCCCCAGGAAGCGATGCACCCCCTCGATGCTCGACGGGTTCCATGGCCCGCCCTGGTCCCACGGCCCGATGAACATCAGGAAGCAGCGCACCGTGTCCGAGCCGAATCGCGAGGTCAGGTCATCGGGGTTGACGACGTTGCCGCGCGACTTGCTCATGCGGTGGTGGTCGGCGCCCAGGATCTGGCCCTGGTTGCGCAGCGCGGTGAACGGCTCGTCGAAGGTGAGCAGCCCCATGTCGCGCAGCGCCTTGACGAAGAAGCGCGCGTACATCAGGTGCAGCACGGCGTGCTCGGCGCCGCCGGTGTACAGGTCGACCGGCATCCAGTGCGCCACCGCCGCCGGGTCCCAGGCGAACCCCTCCTCCTTCGGCGAGCAGTAGCGCAGGAAGTACCACGACGAGTCGACGAAGGTGTCCATCGTGTCGGTCTCGCGACGCGCCGGCCCCGCGCAGACCGGGCATTGAGCCGCCAGGAACGCCTCGTTCGACTGGAGCGGTGACACGCCCGTCGGCGCGAAGTCGACGTCGTGCGGCAGCAGCACCGGCAGGTTGTCCTCCGGCACCGGCTGCGGGCCGTGCTCGGGGCAGTACACGATCGGGATGGGAGCGCCCCAGTAGCGCTGGCGGCTGATCAGCCAGTCGCGGATCTTGTAGGTGATCGATGTCGCGCCCAGCCCGCGCTGGGCCAGCTCCTCGGTGATGGCCGCGATCCCGTCGGCCGCGGTCATGCCAGAAAAGTCGCCGGAGTCGACCAGCACCTCGTCGGCGCTGTGGGCCACGAACGCCTCTCCCTCTGGCGCCGTGCTGCCCCGCGGCAGGACCACGTAGCGGATCGGCAGCTCGTAGCGGACCGCGAAGGCGTAATCGCGCTCGTCGTGGGCGGGGACGCCCATGATCGCGCCGGTCCCATAGCCGGGCAGCACGTAGTCGGCGATCCAGATCGGGATCCGCTCCTCGGTCATCGGGTTGACGGCGTAGGAACCGATGAAGACGCCCGCCTTCTCGCGCTCGGCGCTCATCCGCTCGACCTCCGTCTCGCGCCGGGCCGCCGCGGTGTAGGCCGCCACCTCGTCCGCCCGGTCGGGCGTGGTCAGCGCCGTGACCGAGGGATGCTCGGGGGCGAGCACCATGAAGGTCGCCCCGAAGATCGTGTCGGGACGGGTGGTGAAGACCCGGATCGGGGCAGCGCCATCGGCCTCAACCGCAAAGTCGATCTCGGCCCCCTGCGAGCGGCCGATCCAGTTGGTCTGCATCAGGCGAATCGGCTCCGGCCAGTCGATCGCAGAGAAGTCGAGCAGCTCGTCCGCGTAGCGCGTGGTGCGCAGGAACCACTGCTCCAGGTCGCGCTTGACGACCGGCGTGCCGCAGCGCCAGCAGTGACGGTCCACCCCCTCGACCTGCTCGCGAGCCAGCACCACCTGGTCCTTGGGGCACCAGTCGACCGGCGCCATGGCCCGATACGCAAGCCCGGCCTTGAAGAACTGCACGAAGAGCCACTGTGTCCAGCGGTAGTAGGCCGGATCGCTGGTGACCACCTCGCGGCTCCAGTCGAACATGCAGCCCATCGAGCGGAACTGCACCCGCATCCGGGCGATGTTTGCGTTCGTCCATTCCATCGGGTGCGCGCCGCGGTCGATCGCCGCGTTCTCGGCCGGCAGGCCGAAGCTGTCGAAGCCCATCGGGAACATGACGTTGCGGCCCTGCATGCGCCTCATGCGGGCCACGATGTCGGGCCCGGTGGCGGCATACCAGTGACCGATGTGCAGGTCGCCCGACGGGTACGGATACATGGTCAGCAGGTAGTGCTTCTCGCGCGGGTCGGCGTCATCGGCCCGATACAGGTCATCCGTTGACCATCGCTCGCGCCAGCCCGCTTCATAGGTGCGCGGGTCGAATCGCTCGGCCGTCAACTGCTCCTCCTACGTGCGATCCAGAGGTCAATGCGATACGGCACCACGAACGGCTGCTCGTCGGCATGCCCATGCTGCGCCAACAGTGCCTGGAGCTCTGCCCGGAATCGCTGCCGGCGCTCGGGCGTCAGCCCGACCTGGACGTACGAGGCGGTGAAGACCATGCCCGTGAACTCGCCCGGCGTCATCGTCACCTCCTGGCGGAGCTCCACCAGCTCGGCTGGCTCGAACGCGGTGCTGGCCTTCAGGGCCTGGCGCGTCTCCTCGCGCCCGATCGACTCGTAGCGGCCGATGCCGGGGTCCTCGGTGCTGTCGGTCGAGCGCTTGAG
>JALYNS010000330.1 GCA_030773035.1 Chloroflexota bacterium | reverse complement strand
GGACTACCCCGACCGCGACGACGTCGATTGGCTGAAGCACACGTTCGCCTTCCGCTGGTCCGACGGCGCTCTGCCGCGGCTGGCGTATCGTCCCGCCACGATCACCCGCTTCGAACCGAAGCCGCGGGTCTACTGACCGATGGACGTCCAGCTGCGCATCCTTCGCTTCGACCCCGAGCGTGACGGCGAGCCGCACTGGGAGGAGTACGTCGTGCCGGCCGAGCCGTCCGACCGGGTGCTCGACCTGCTGCACCAGGTGAAGTGGTACCAGGACGGCACCCTCACCTTCCGGCGCTCGTGCGCGCATGGCGTCTGCGGCTCGGACGCGATGCTCATCAACGGGCGCAATCGGCTCGCCTGCGAATACCTCGTCAAGGACGCCGGGCAGGAGATCAGCGTGGAGCCGGTGCCCGGCACGCCGGTCATCAAGGACCTGCTGATCGACCTCGACGGGTTCTGGGAGAAGTACCGCTCGGTGATGCCGTACCTCGTCAACGAGGAGGTGCCGGCCGATGGCAGGGAGCGGCGCCAGTCGCCCGAGGAGCGCGAGCGGTTCGACGACACGAGCAAGTGCATCCTGTGCGGCGCCTGCACCACCGCCTGCCCGTCCTTCTGGGCGAATCCCGACTATGTCGGCCCGGCCGCGATCGTCAACGCCCATCGCTTCATCTTCGACAGCCGGGATCACGCCACCGAGGAGCGGCTGGAGATCATGGCCGATGCCGACGGCGTCTGGCGCTGCCGCACCATCTTCAACTGCGTCGAGGCCTGTCCGCGCGGGATCAACATCACGCGCGCCATCATGGAGGTCACGCGCCAGATCGAATCCCGCCGCCCGTGAGCTCAGCGACAGCTGCCCGGCGCATCCTGATCTACACCGATGGCGCCGCCCGCGGCAATCCCGGCCCTGCCGGACTGGGCGCACTCCTGCGCGACGCCGAGACCGGCGAGGTGCTCGCAGAGCTGGCCCGCTTCCTGGGCGTCCGCACCAACAACTACGCCGAGTGGACCGCGGTCGAGGACGCCATGCAGGAGGCACTGCGCCTGGGCGCGACGCACGTCGACCTGCGGATGGACTCCGAGCTTGTCGCGCGCCAGATCAGCGGGCGATACCGGGTCAAGCATCCCGACCTGAAGCCGATCCACGCCAGCGTGATGACGATGCTCGGCCAGCTGGACGGCTACACCGTCGGCCACGTCCCGCGTGAGCTCAACAAGGACGCCGACCGCCTCAGCAACGTCGCGATCGACGAGCGGGCCTGACCGATGCGCGGCGCGCTTGGACCGCGTCAGCGACGCGTGCGTCTAGAATGTTCCTCCCTGGAGGCGGCCGGACGGCCGCGGGCGCGATCGTCGAAAGGCGGCGTCCGAGGAAAGTCCGAGCTCCATGGAGCAGGTTCGCGGGTAACGCCCGTCCGCCGCGAGGCGAGGACCAGCGCCACAGTGACGATGCCCGCGCAAGCGGGAGTGAAACGCGGCAAGCTCGAGCCGGAGCAAGACCGAATAGGAGGGCGCAAGTCGGCGTTCGCGCCGCAGCAGGCTGCTCGCTCAGCCCTCGGGTAGGTCGCTCAGATGGATGGCCGTCGCGGCACCCTCGGGTGCCGGCACAGAACTCGGCTTACAGGCCGCTCTCCAGGGACTCCACCCATCGGCTAGTCCTCGTCGGCCCGCCAGATGGTGGTGGCGGTGCAGGCATTGCAGATATCCCGCGCCTCGTCCATGGTGCCGAGCGGCAGGGGATGGTCGATCCCGCCCAGCAGGCAGTCGACCTGCACCCGAGGGCCTTCGCCGGCGGGGAGGATCGAGACATGGCGCACGCGACAGCGGCGGATGCGCCCCTGGCGGGGGATCGGCGTCCGCGCGCGAGAGTCGAGCGGTTCGACCGCCATGGTTCCTTCCCCTCGTTGACCGGGGTGGCGTGGTGACCGGTCAGCGCCCAGCCTAGGGACGATCGGGCCCGCTGCTCAATGGGGCGTTCGTACCACCCCAGCCGGTCGATACGCCCTCGATCGTCGGCGCGCTACACTCGCTGAGGGGCTGGGCCGCCATTGCGGCAGCACGAGACGAGGACGCCAGGGATTGTTCGGCCGTCGAAACCGCGAGAACCGCCAGGAAGCCCAGCGTGAGCAGGGGCGGCGCGCGCTCTTCGAGGAGCTCGCAAAGCGACCCCCGAACATCTGCCCATTCCTCGGGCTTGCGACCTCCCAGACCGAGTACCACGACGGCTTCACGCGCGAGCATCGGTGCTACGCCTTCGGTGAGGCGGCCGAGCTCTCGGCCGAGCAGCAGGAACGGGTCTGCCTGACTCGCGGCTACGGCAACTGCCCTCGCTACCTGCGCGGCGTGCTCGTCATCCCGACCGATGAGCTCGCGGCGCTGCGACGGCCCTTGCCACCCGTGCGACCACCGGCTCCCCCGACCCCTCCGCCACCCCCTGTCGCCGCTTCGAGCGGTGGCCGGAGACGCCTTCCGCTGCTGATCGGGCTGGTGCTCCTGCTGGCGGTCGCCGGCACAACCGGCGCCATCCTCTTCCTGCGGCCACCGGTCGCCGCCGTGCCCACTCCCACGCCCCAACCCAGCAGCCAACCGAGCGCCAGCGCGGACGTGACGGCCACTGCCGAGGCCTCTGCGAGCCCGACCACAGGGAGCCAGACGCCGTTCCCCGAGACGCCCAAGCCCGATCCGACGCCGCTCCCCGACGACACCTTCGTCGGGTACGAGGTGACGGTGCTGCAGGGCGAGAACGCCATCTTCGAGATCGACGATGCGGGCAACGTCGTGTCGGAGCGGACCGCGAATTTCGAGAAGTTCTCGAAGGCGCCGGTCGACAAGGTCGAAGCTCCCAACGGCCTCCTCCACTGGCGAACGTCAGCCGGCTTCTTCGCCGGCCTCTCCTACGTCCACGGCGAGTCCGGCCCCTTCCTGATCCGCGAGGTCTACGAAGGCGCGGATGGGACGCGCCGCTACTTCGTCCTGCCCGACGACGAGATCTGACCCGAACCACCTGACCGTCGGCCTCCCCGGAGGCTGATACCCGACCGCCCTCCCCAGGTCCAGGACCGTCGTCCGATCAATTCAGCGCAGAAATCCCTTGACGGCCCGCCCCTGCCCTGTAGAATGGCGCCCTGTGGCCCAAAGTGGGGGCAAGTGGGGAGAAGTGGTAGAAGCCGCGCATGCAACCGTCGTCCTTCCTGACTGGCGAATTCCGGCACACGCTCGACGACCGCAGTCGCGTCGCCGTCCCCGTGCGCTTCCGGACGCGCCTGGAAGGGGGAGCGACGCTCGCACGTTGGCTGGACAAATGCCTTGGCCTCTTTCCGCATGACGAATGGGAGGAGCTGGCGGCCAAGCTCCGCGGCCTGCCGCTGACGAACGCGAAGGCGCGGGAGTTCGCGCGCTTCATGTCTTCCGGGGCCGTAGAGGTGCAGCTCGACAAGCAGGGCCGGATCCTCGTCCCCGGCTATCTGCGCGAGTACGCGGGCCTCTTGGAGGGAGAGGTGATCGTGGTGGGGGCGCTCAACCGACTCGAGATCTGGGCGCCGGCGGCATGGCTGCCGTACCGCTCCAAGATCGAAGACGAGCCAGAGGCGCTCGCCGAACACCTGGCTGATCTCGGGATCTGAGGGCGCGACGCAATGACGCACGTCGCGACGCCTCCATTGATGCGTCTCCGGGCCGATCGGCCCGCCGTCCGACAGGAAAGGTGCGACCGCGAATGGGAGAAGGGCACCTGCCGGTCCTCGTCGACGAGGTTCTCGCCTCTCTCAACGTTCGGACAGGCAGCTCCATCGCGGACTGCACGGTCGGTGGCGGAGGGCACGCCGAGCGGCTGCTGGAGGCCTCGTCTCCCGATGGTCGCCTGCTCGGCCTCGACGCCGATCGGGCGGCCATCGTGGAGGCGCAACGCGTCCTGGCGCGGTTCGGCGATCGCGTCGTGCTGCGCCAGGCCAACTTCGAGTCGCTCTACGACGTCGCCTCGGAAGCCGGCTTCATGCCGCTCGACGGCGTCCTCTTCGACCTGGGGCTCAGCAGCTATCAGCTGGCCGACCCGGCGCGGGGCTTCAGC
>JALYNS010000329.1 GCA_030773035.1 Chloroflexota bacterium | reverse complement strand
GCGCGGCATGGGCGCCGGCCTTGCGCTCGACGCGCGCGACCCGGCCACGGTGCAGAACATCCTCGATGCCACCGGGGGCGACGGGGTTGAGGTGGTGCTCGAGATGAGCGGCGCCCAGGCGGCCCTCGACCAGGCCCTGGCCGCGATCACGCGCGGCGGCCGCATCAGCCTGCTCGGCATCTTCAGCGAGCCGGTTCGGGTCGACTTCTCGGACCTCGTGATCCAGAAGGGGCTGCGCATCTACGGCATCTACGGCCGTCGCATCTACGACACCTGGGAGCGGACGCAGGCGCTGCTGCGCTCGGGCGCCCTCGACGTGACCCCGATCATCACCCATCGCTTCGACCTCGCCGAGTGGGAGCGCGGCTTCGAGCTGATCGCCTCCCGTCACGCCGGAAAGGTGGTTCTCCTGCCATGACCGATACCGTCGCGGCTCGTTCACGCAACCCGCTCGCCTTCCTCGACGCCGAGATCGAGGAGCTCAAGGCGAAGGGCCTCTATCGGCGCCTGCGGGTGGTGCAGAGCGAGCAGCGCAGTCGCTGCGTCATTGACGGGCGCGAGGTAATCACCCTGTCGAGCAACAACTACCTTGGCCTGAACACGCATCCCAGGCTGCGAGAGGCCGCGATCGAGGCCGTTCGCCGTTTCGGCGCCGGTTCGGGGGCGGTTCGCACCATCGCCGGCACCATGAGCCTGCACGAGGAGCTCGAGCGGCGGCTGGCGGAGTTCAAGAACGTCGAGGCGGTGCTCACCTTCCAGTCGGGCTTCACGGCCAACACCGGCGTGATCCCGATCCTGGCCGGCGAGGGCGCGGCCATCGTGTCCGACGCCCTCAACCACGCCAGCATCATCGACGGCATCCGGCTCACCAAGGCGGAGCGCAAGGTCTTCGCCCACGGCGACATGGACGCGCTGCGAGCGGTGCTGGCCGAGGTCCGCGCCGCGCCCGGCGGTGCCGAGCGCACCGTGCTGGTGATCACCGACGGCGTTTTCAGCATGGACGGCGACATCGCCAGGCTGCCCGAGATCGTCGAGGCCGCTGAGGAGGCCGAGGCCGCGGTCTACGTCGACGATGCCCACGCCTCCGGGGTCCTGGGACGCAACGGCCGCGGCACGGTGGATCACTTCGGGTTGCATGGGCGGGTGCAGGTCCAGGTCGGGACCCTCTCCAAGGCGATCGGTGTGCTGGGCGGCTACGTGGCCGGCAGCCAGTCGCTGCGCGAGGTGCTGATCCATCGCGCCCGGCCGTTCCTCTTCTCGACCTCCCACCCGCCAGCCGTTGCGGCGGCGTGCCTGGCGGCGATCGACGTGCTCGAGTCGGAGCCGGAGCTGATCGAGCGGCTTTGGCAAAACACCCGTCTCTTCAAGGCTGGGCTGGCGAAGCTGGGCTTCGACATCGGCGCCTCGGAGACGCCGATCACGCCGGTGATCGCCGGCAGCGGGGCGATGGCCATGAAGCTGTCGGATCGGCTCTTCGAGGGGGGCGTATTCGCGCAGGGGATCGGCTTCCCGACGGTGCCCGACGATCGCTCGCGGGTCCGGACGATCGTCACCGCGGAGCACTCGCGTGAGGAGCTTGAGACGTGTCTCGCCGCGTTCGAGAAGGTTGGCCGCGAGCTCGCCCTGATCTGAGGCGGCGTCAGCCGGTCCGGCCGCGCGCCTCCAGCAGGACGACCTGCGTCTCCTCCGGCAGCGAGGTGGCGTGCACCACCGCCTTCGGTTGCCGGATCGGCTCGCTCACCGCCATCTCGTGCAGGAAGCGCTCCGGGCCGAGCAGGTCGGCCGAGGCGCCGTCGATGGCGAAGTGCATCGGGATCACGATGCGAGGGCTGACCTGCGAGACCACCTCGGCCGCCTCCGCGGGGGTGATGGTGAAGTTGCCGCCGGCCGGCACCAGCAGGACGTCGATTGGTCCCAGCTCGGCCAGCTCTTCCTCGGTCAGCAGGTGGCCCAGGTCGCCCAGGTGGCAGACGTGGACCCCGTCGATCTCGACAGCGAAGATCACGTTCTCCCCGCGTTCCGCGCCGCGCGCCCCATCGTGGAAGGTGCGCACACCGGTCACCAGCAGGTTGCGGTGCTCGTACTCGCCGGGCCTCGTCAGCGTCAGGCCCGCGGTGATCGAGCGGGTGTAGGAGTGGTCGGCGTGCGAGTGGCTGATCGTCAGCAACTCGACCTCGTGCTTGCCGGCCACGAAGCCAGTCGCAGGCGGGCACGGGTCCATGATGGCGGTTGCCTCGCGCCCCTTCAGCCGGAAGCAGGCGCGCCCGTACCAGGTGATCTCCATGGGAGGTCCGATCCTACCGGAAACGCACGAGCGCCGGTGCCCGCCCAATGACACCGGCGCTCGAAGGAGGGAGGGTGGAGTGGAAACCCGTTGGTTCCAACTCGCACGGTGAACCCTACGGGCCAAGGGTGAATGCCAAGGGCGGGCTTGGCTTAAGAAACCTGAACCAAAGGCGGTCCGGGCGACTGGTGCAACAATGCGCCGATGCCGTCCCTTGCCAGGCGCCTCGCGGCGATCACCGTCCTCCTGCTCAGCGTGGCGATCATCGCGGTGCTCGGGCTGTTTGGGATGGGGTTCCGGACAGGGCTGCTCGACACCCCAACGCCCGGGGCTGCCACCGCGACTCCCTTGCCCTCCGCATCGCAGGACGCGCTGACCGTCTTCGGGCAGATCGAGGACCAGGTCCGATCCCTGCGCGGCCTGCC
>JALYNS010000328.1 GCA_030773035.1 Chloroflexota bacterium | reverse complement strand
GGTTGTGCGCGTGCTGCAGCAGGTAGGGGCTGGTCTGATCGATCAGGCGGTTCGAGCCGGCGGCTGCCTCGCTCACGCACGCCCCTGTCGCTCGGCCGCGAACTGCTCGTGGTAGAGCCGGGCGTAGAGACCCTCGTGTCGCAGCAGCTCGTCGTGCGTGCCGCGCTCCACGATCCGCCCGCGGTCGAAGACGAGGATCTGGTCGGCGCGCAGGATGGTCGACAGCCGATGAGCGATGGCGATCGTGGTTCGCCCCTCCATGAGCCGATTCAGCGCACTCTGGATCAGCCGCTCGCTGACGGTGTCGAGCGCACTGGTCGCTTCGTCGAGGAGCAGGATGCGCGGGTCCTTGAGCAGGACGCGCGCGATCGCCACTCGCTGCTTCTCGCCGCCGGAGAGCTTGTAGCCACGCTCGCCGACGATCGTGTCGTAGCCCTCCGGCAGCTCCATCACGCGCTCGTGGATGGCGGCCGCGCGTCCGGCCTCCTCGACCTCGGCCATGGTCGCGTCCGGCTTGGCATAGCGCAGGTTGTCGATCACCGATGCGTGGAACAGGTACGTCTCCTGGGTCACCACCCCGATCACCTGGCCCAATGACTCGAGCTGGATGCGCCGCACGTCGAGTCCGTCGATCTCCACCGCACCCTCCTCGACGTCGTACAGCCGCGGGATGAGGTACGTGGTGGTCGTCTTGCCGGCGCCCGACGGGCCGACCAGGGCGACCAGCTGACCGGGCAGCGCCTCGAAATCGATCTCGTTCAGGCCGAACCCCTGCGCCGTCACCGGCGCCGTGCGCTCCGCCTCCCCCGACTCGACAGCCGGTGCCGGCAGCGGGTTGAGATAGTGGAAGGTGACGTCGCGCAGGCGCAGCTCGCCGCGAACGGTGGCTGGGTCCAGCGCAACCGCATCGGGCGCATCGGCGATCTCCGGCACCATCTCCAGGTACTCGAAGATGCGGTCGAAGAGAGCGAGCGCTCCCTGGATCTCGACCTGCACGCTGAGCAGCTGGCCGAGCGGGAAGAAGAGGCGGCTCTGGAGCGTGGTGAAGGCGACGATGGTGCCGATGCTGACGTTCGTGTCGCCCCCGATGATCAGCGACCCTGCCAGCAGGTAGACGAAGGCCGGCGCGATCGAGAAGAAGGTCCCGATCATGGCGAAGAACCAGCGCCCGATCATCTGCTGCCGAATCTGGAGGTCTCCCAGCCGACGCGACTCCCGCCCGAACTTCGCGATGCTGGCCCGCTGCTGGCCGAACGTCTTGGAGAGAAGGATCCCCGAGACCGAGAGCGACTCCTGGGTGATGGCGCTCACCTCGGCCAGCGACTGCTGGGTGAGGCCGCTCACGACGCGCCTGACCTTGCCCACCCGATACGTGATGTAGGCGAAGACCGGCAGCATGCCCAGGCTCAGGATCGTGAGCCGCCAGTCGAGGATCAGCATGGCGATCACCGTCGTGGCGACGGTCGCGAGGTTGGCGAGCAGCGATGCGGCCGTATCGGTCACCACCGACTGCACGCCATTCACGTCATTGCCGATCCGGCTCTGGATCTCGCCGGTGCGCGTCTCGGTGAAGAATCGCAGGGGCATCCACTGCAGGTGCGTGTAGAGGGCCAGGCGCAGGTCGTCCATGACGCGCTGCCCGACCACGTTCGAGAGGTAGGACTGCCAGACGCCGAGCAGGCTGGTGCCGATCGGCAGCACGATCATCAGCCCGGCCTGCACGTAGAGGAGCCCCAGGTCCTGGGGCCCGGTCAGGTTGTCGATGATCAGCTTGAGCAGGATCGGGTTGATCACGCCGATGCTCACCGTCACCACGATCAGCGCGGCGATCCAGGTCAGGCGCAGGCGGTACGGCCGGAAGAAGCCCGCGATGCGTCGGAAGGTGGCTGGGCCGCTCCCCGGCCGGGCCTGCAGGTTCGGGCCGTCGCCTCCGCCTCCCCAGTGACGCATCATCGCGGTCGCTGCACGATCAGCCCATCCACCATCAGTCCAGCAGGATCGACAGGAACGCGTTGGCCAGCGGGAACCCGACCGGCTCGCCCAGCTCGACGGCACGCTGCCGAACTCGCTCCTCCGTCGCGACCTGGTCGGGGATCTGGCTGACGTGGCGGAAGAGGGCTCGCAGCCCGACCTCGAACGTGCTCGAGACATCCACGAACAGGTTCGGGCGCTCGACGCCGGTGACCAGCACCTGGCGCACTTTCCACGGCTCGAGCCCTTCGCCGAGCAGCTCGGGGAAGTTGAGCCGGTCGCGCGCCGCAGGGTAGACGGCGGCCAGCGTCGCCTCCCCGGTGGCCAGGTGGTCGGGATGGCCAACGAAGGGATTGCCGTCCTGGCGGCGGAGCGGGTTCTGGGCGATCACGAGGTCGGGCCGGAAGCGCCGAACCTGCCGCACGATGTCGCGCCGCAGCTCGAGGCTGGGCGTCAGGTATCCGTCGGGGTAGCCGAGGTGCACGATCTCGGTGACCCCCAGCACGTCCGCGGCGGCCCGCTGCTCGGCCTCGCGCACCGCGGTCAGCTGTGGGGACGTGACCGCGGGGTCCTCGGTCCCCTTGCCGCCGTCGGTGGTGACCACGTAGTCGACTCGAGCGCCGGCTGCGGCCAGGTGCGCGATGGTCGCGGCCGCGCCGAACTCGGCGTCATCGGGGTGGCTGAAGATGACCAGGGCGCGCTCGAGCGGCTGGATCAGCTCGTGTCGTTCAAGGTCGGGCATCGCTCGGCGCATCGTAGCGCCATTGCCGCTCGCACCCCGGGACACGCCAATTGACCGAGGGCGGTTGGGCTCTACATACTGCCCCCGAGTATGAGCGAGATGCACGGGACCGATCACTTCCGCCACGCCTACACCAAGGATCGCGGCGAGCTGCTGAACCGCCTGCGCCGGATCGAGGGACAGGTGCGCGGCATCGAGCGGCTGGTCGAGGAGGAGGCGTACTGCCTCGACGTCCTGCAGCAGGTGGAGGCGATGACGGCCGCGGCCGACGGGGTCGCGCTCCTGCTGCTGGAGGACCACATCGACGGCTGCCTGGCGCACGCGATCGAGACCGGCAAGGGACAGCCCTACGTGGACGAGGTGATGACGGTGGTGCGCAGGGCGCTCGGCCGACGATCGGCGCGCCCGAAGGGCCCGCGGGCCTAGTTGGGAGTGCCGCAGGGGGGAACCGCGGCACTCCCGTCCCGAGTCTACCGAGCGTGCTCCCGCGGGTCTACTCCCCGAACATGGTGAGCTGCTCCCCGCCGCGCTCGATCAGCGGATCGAGCCCCAGCACCGGCTCGAGCCAGTCCAGGCTGGCGCCGTCCCGCGCCGCCAGCCCCTCGAGGTGCTGCCACTTGAGGAAGTGCCAGTTCTGGCGGGCAACCTCGGCGCGCAGCCACGGAGATCGGTCCAGCTTGAGGCGCAGCAGCTCCGTGCGCTCGGCCGGGAAGACGCAGAAGCGTGCCTGCTGATCGGTTGGCTCGATCTGGCGTCCGCGACGCAGGATCGTCTCGCCG
>JALYNS010000327.1 GCA_030773035.1 Chloroflexota bacterium | reverse complement strand
GCCCAAGGACGAGCCGCCGCCCTCCGACGATCCCGCTCCGAGCGAGAACCTGACCCTGGAGGCTGTCTTCAACGCCGACTGGGGCAAGGTCGTGGTCGAGTGGAGCGCCTTTGGCGGCGACTTCGAGAAGTACAAGCTGGTCCGCTCCACCGACGGGGAGGCCGGCTGGCCCCTCGGCGACGGCGACGAGCTGGTCGGCGTGGTCGGAGCAGATGGGGAGACCCGCTGGTACGACAAGCACGCGCCGTGCAATGTCGAGCTCTTCTACCGGGTCTTCGCCGTTCGACACAGCGGGGACGGGTACGAGGTGCTCGCCTCCAGCAACGCCGACGGCGCCACGCGTGAGTGCAGCGACGAGCCCCCGGCCGATCCGAAGGCCCTGGGCTTCGAGGTGACGCAGACCGCCGAGGGCGTGCTGCTGAGCTGGGAATCCTGCCCATCCGAGGAATTCGTGGTCTACAAGGTCGTCCGCTCGGCGACCAACGGTGACCCGATGTACCCGCTCAACGACGGCACCGAGCTGATCGGCGTCATCGGTGACTCGGGCGAGACGCACTTCGTCGACTCCAGCGTCGAAGTGGGGCAGACCTGGACCTACCGGGTCCTTTCGATGGGCGAGAACGGGGACGGCTGGTACGTCCTCGGTCTCACCGCAGCCTTGACCCTGACGGTCGAGTAGGGAAGGCCCATGGGGTGCAGCGGTGGGGTGACGGTCGGCGGCATGCACAGTACTGCCGGCCGATTGCCCCACCGCATCGTTCTCCATAGCCTCCAAGGCCGATGGATGGATCGAATGGCGCAAGCCGCATGGATCGTGACCGGGAGCGGACGCTCGTCGACCGCGCCCGGTCCGACGCTGCCGCCTTCGGCGAGCTCTATGACTTCTATCTGCCTCGCATCTATGGCTTCGCCTATCGCCGTCTCCAGGAGCGCTCGGTGGCCGAGGACGTGACCGCCACCACCTTCCAGCGGGCTCTCGAGGCGGTGCGCCAGCGCGACTTCCGCAACGACGCCTTCGGCGGCTGGCTCTACCGGGTCGCCGCCAATGGGGTGGTCGACCACGTGCGCAACGGCAAGCGGATCGTCAGCCTGGCCCTGACCGATGGCCCCGTCGGCGACGCCTTCTCGGCCTCGCTCGACCGCGACGAGCTGCGGGCTGCCATGACCCGACTCTCCGGCCAGCAGCGCGAGGTGCTCACCCTCCGTTTCTATGACGACCTGAATGCCGATGAGGCCTCCGCGGTCCTCGGCTGCTCGCGCGCGACGTTTGCCGTGCGGTTGCATCGGGCCATCACCGCTCTTCGCGATGCCATGACGCAGGAGATGGTCGATGTTGCTTGACCCGCTCGAGCACGAGATCGCCGAGCGCCTGGCCGCGGCCGGTGACCGCGCCCGCTCGTCTGCCTCCGCCCCGCCGGACCGTGCCTTCTCCGCCGGCCTGCGCGACCGCCTCATGGCCGCGGCCTCGGACCGCGCGGCGGTGCCCGACCGCACCCGCGACCGCGAGTCGCGCGTCCACGTGGCCTGGTCGCTGGGATCCTTCCTCCGCGTGCCGCGCCTCCTGCCGGTGGCGGTCGCCTCGCTGCTGCTGATCGCCGGCGTGGTCGCCGCGCGGGAGCTGTACGTGGCGATCGGGAACCGGCCCGAGGCCACGCCACTGCCCAGCGTTGCCGCCCTGCTTCCATCCGAGTCGGCCGGCGAGCCGAGCCTGGCCCCGCTCGACCCGAGCACGGCGCCCAGCGCTGATGCGACGCCGGCGCAGACCCCCGCGCCGACCGTCAAGCCGACCGTCAAGCCCACCGCCCAGCCCACCGCGGTCCCGACTCCGGCTCCCACACCGGGACTCGTGCCAATGAGCCTGACCGCCAGTGGCTGCGACGGCGGGATCGTGCTCGAATGGTCGCAGTACGACGGCGACTTCTTCAACCACTACACCACCCTGCGCAACACGACCAACTCCATCCCCAAGGCCTATCCGCCACAGGGCGGCGCGGTCGATCCGGGCGAGACCTACGCGACCCACATTGGGAAGACCTCCGCGGCCGACTCCGGCGTCGCCGGGGGCACGACCTACTACTATCGCACCATG
Organism: Chloroflexota bacterium; assembly: GCA_030773035.1. Classification (GTDB taxonomy): domain Bacteria; phylum Chloroflexota; class Limnocylindria; order QHBO01; family QHBO01; genus CF-167. The sequence continues at coordinate 2,958 of JALYNS010000327.1, read as the reverse complement.
GCCTTCGACGCCGATGACGGCGTGATCGGCGCCTCCTCGGTCATGTCCGCGGTGGCCGGTCCGGTCGCCTCGCTCGGCCTGCTCGGCGTCGGGCCGGACATCAACCCCAGCGACACGCTCTTGACCTGGACTCCGTACGCCGGCTCGGCCGACTGCTTCACCTGGTACAAGCTGGTCTACTCGCAGTCGAACCCGTTCCCGTCGTACCTCGACGGCGACCCCTACCTGGCGGCCATCTCGTCTCAGGGGACCGCCTCCTACACGGCGGCGTCCGGAGAGCTCTCGCCAGGCCCTACCTACTTCCGCGTGCAGGCCATCCGCGCCACCGACCTGGGCCTCTTCGTGGTCGCCGAGTCGACGGTGACCACCTACAACGTCCCCTAGCGTCTGCCCCCGACCCCGCGCCGCAGATCCCCGTCGACGCTGAGCGTCGCTAACGGCCAAGAAGCCACCGACCCTGGCGCGGCATCTGCCTCAGAACCGCAGATATCTGGGCCTGGTCGACGCTGAGCGTCGGTCAGAAACATTCAAGCCTCGTCTCGGGCACAAACTTGCCCGTTACCGACCCTGAGCGTCGCCGGCGAGCGGACCGACATGTTTCCCGGCGGACAGCCCGCTGGGCGCTGATGATCCGCCAAGAAGCGTCCCGCCCAACCTCCGCCCCCCGCACGCTGCCACGCGCGCGTTCGGTCACGGCGCCCGCATGGGACCATCGGGCGGCTGACGCAGCCGTCGGCCGTGCCTAGCATGGATGGTCATGAGCACGAATCCGGCGGACACCCCACCGGCAAGCGCTGGCGACCGGCAGCCCGGAGCCAAGGGGCGGCCCCGCGCCATCCGGGCCGCGACGGCCTGGAAGGCCTGGCTCGTCGTGGGCCTCGGCATGGTCGCCGGCTACTTCGCGCTCCCCACCGTGGACCTTCAGGACCTCCTCTACCAGGTGCCCGGCATGCTCGCCGCGGTCGTGGTGGTGACCGGCGTCTACGTCCAGCGGCCCGCCGACCGTCGCCCATGGCTGGTCCTGGCCGTCGGCATGGCCCTCTCCTCGACAGGTGACTGGACCTGGGTGATCCTGGATCGGGTCTACGGCGTGGAGCCCTTCCCATCGGTCGCTGACGTCTTCTATCTCACCGGCATGGGCCTGGTGGCGGTCGCCCTGCTGTGGCTCGTCCGCGGCCGGGTGCCGGGCGGGGACCGCGGCGGCCTGCTCGACGCGCTGATCGTGGCCGTCGGGGTGGGCCTGGTGAGCTGGGTCTTCCTGATGGCGCCGATCGTGGCCGACACGTCCCAGTCGCCCCTGGAGATCGCGGTGGCGCTCGTCTACCCGATGCTCGACATCCTGCTGCTGGGGGTCATGGTCCGCCTCCTGCTGGCGCCCGGCGAGCACGTGGCCTCGCTGCGCTTCCTGATCGGTGCCGTCGTCGCCTTCCTGCTGGCCGACTACGCGTATGCCTTCCTCGCGCTTGAGGGCACCTACCAGAGCGGCCAGCTGGTCGACGCCGGATGGCTGCTGGGCGCCGCGTTCTGGGGTGCGGCCGCGCTCCACCCATCCATGCGCCACGTCGCCGACCCTGCCCCTCCGGGAGATGCGCGCCTCTCCACATGGCGCCTGGTGCTGCTCGCCGGAGCGTCACTGATGGCGCCGGCGGTGCTGGTGATCCAGGGCGTGACCGGCGCGCCGATCGACGTCCCCGTGATTGCCACCGGCTGCCTCGTCCTCTTCGTGCTGGTGATCACCCGGCTCAGCGGCGTGGTCAGCGACCTGCGCACCACGCTCGTGCAGCGCAAGGTGTTGGAGGCAGAGCTGGAGCGCCGAGCGCTGCACGACCCACTCACCGGGCTCGCCAACCGTGTCCTTTTCCATGACCGGCTCGAGCACGCCCTATCGCGCCGCCACCAGACCGTGGCGGTGCTCTTCCTGGACCTCGACGACTTCAAGACGGTCAACGACACCTCGGGCCACAGCGCGGGCGACGAGGTCCTGTGCTCAGTGGCCGACGCCCTGCGGCGCACCATCCGTCCCGCCGACACGGTCGCGCGCCTGGGCGGCGACGAGTTCGCCGTGCTGCTGGACGACAACCCCAATGTGTACGCCGCCGGCCTGGTCGCGGGCCGCCTGATCGAGGCGGTCCAGCAGCCGACCGTGGTGGCCGGCCACCAGCACTCGATCGGCGCCAGCATCGGCGTCAGCCTGGGAGCCAGCGGCCTCTCCACCGCAGAGGAGCTCATGCGCGATGCCGACATCGCCATGTACGTGGCCAAGGGCAAGGGCAAGGGCACCTTCACCGTCTTCGAGACTGCCACGCACGAGGCCGTCGTCCGCGGACTGGAGCTGCGCGGCGACATGGACCGCGCCATCCGCGAGGAGCAGTTCGAGCTGCACTACCAGCCGGTCCTGCGCCTCGCCACCGGCGAGGTTGCCGGTGTGGAGGCCCTGGTCCGATGGCGCCACCCCACCCGCGGGCTTCTGCTGCCGGCGGAGTTCATTCCCCTGGCAGAGGTCACGGGTGCCATCGTCCCCCTCGGCCGATGGATCCTCGAGCACGCCTGCCGCGAGGCCGCGCGCTGGGCAGCCGCCGGCGACGCTGCCGCCGCCTGGATCGTCGGCGTGAACCTGTCCGCGCTCCAGCTCGTCCAGCCCGGCTTCGCCGACGTCGTCGCCGAGGTGCTGGCCTCCTCCGGCCTCGACCGGCGGCACCTCCTCCTGGAACTGACCGAGACGACCCGACTGGACCAGGAGGCGGCCTCGGCCAACCTGCGCCAGCTGCGGGACGCGGGCACACGCCTGGCGCTCGACGACTTCGGGACCGGGTACGCCTCATTGAGCCAGCTCAGCCGCATTCCCTTCGACATCATCAAGATCGACCGATCCTTCGTCGCCAAGCTGAGCCCCGGCTCGCGCGCCGACTCACTGATCTACGGGATCGTGGACATGGCCCGACGGCTGGGGATCAAGGT
>JALYNS010000326.1 GCA_030773035.1 Chloroflexota bacterium | reverse complement strand
GAAGAAGGGTGCACGCATCACCGGGATCGGCGCGAAGGCCTGCTCCACCATCGGACCGTAGCGCTGCTGGGCCTCGTGCCAGCCCTTGAAGTAGGTCCATGGCACGTCATCGGGCAGAACTCGGTTGGCGATCACCAGGTCGGTCGGATACCCGTACAGGTGGAAGTAGGTGAAGGAGCGTTGCGCCTCCTTGATCACCACCTGCTCCAGGGTGAGCACGACCCGGACAGAGGTCAGATCCGGATCGGCCAGGAGATCGTGCATGTGCTCCAGCTTGCGAAAGAGGTCCTCGCCCGCGTCGAAGACATCTCCGCTGGGCATCGGCATGCCCACCACGCGCTGGATCAACGGGCCGGTCAGCTTGGTGATCCGGCGCCCGATCGGCTCGATCTTCTCCATCCACCACTTGCCTGCCTCGGGGAGCGAGAGCAGGCGAAGCGTCTCGCCGGTTGGCGCGGCATCCACCACGATGACGTCGTAGTTGCCGGAGTCGTGGTGCTCTGCGATCCAGAGGAGGCTGCCAACCTCGTCCATGCCCGGCAGGACCGTCATCTCCTCGGCGATCACTTCGTCCAGTCCGCGCCAGCGCAGGACGCTCGCCACGTAGCCTTGGATTCGGCCCCAGTAGCGGGCCACGTTGTAGAAGGCGTCCGACTCCTGGCCCCACAGGTTCGGGGCGATCTGGACCGGCTCCGGCCCCAGCTGGGTGCCGAAGACGTCCCCAAGGCTGTGTGCGATATCAGTCGACAGCACCATGGTCCGATAGCCGCGTGAAGCGCAGACGAGTGCGGTAGCGGCGGCGATGCTCGTCTTGCCGACGCCGCCCTTGCCGGTGTACAGCAGGATCCGCGGCATGCCCGTTGGCTGGGTCACGCCGTCTTGAAGTTCTTCGGTCATCGACGCCACGATAGGCCTCTCTAGCGCCGGGCACGCGACGGACGCGACACGCGCCGTGCTCGGGCCGGGCGTCGAGCCGATTCCTCGCTGGCGCGCGGCCGAAAGATCAGCTTGATCGGCGTGCCCAGGAATCCGTACTCCGCGCGGATTCGGTTCTCCAGGTAGCGCCGATAGCTGAAGTGGATCAGCTCCGGATCGTTCACGAAGATCACGAAGGTCGGCGGCCCGACCGCCACCTGGGTCGCGTACAGCACCTTTGGCAGTCGATTCCGAACGTGCGCCGGCGGGTGCGCGCGCACGGCGTCGGTGACGACCCGGTTGAGCTCGGCGGTCGGCACGCGCCGATAGCGCTCCTCGGCCACGCGACGGGCCTCGCGCAGGATGCGGTCGACTCGCTGCCCGGTCTGCGCCGAGGCGAAGACGATGTCGGCCCAGGCGAGGTACGGCGCGTCGCGTCGCAGCCGCTTCAGCCACTCGTCGGCGGTGTGGCCATCCTTCTCCAGGGCGTCCCACTTGTTGATGACCAGCACGATCCCCTTGCCTGCATCGAGCACATGCCCCACCACGTGCGCGTCCTGGGCTGTGTAGCCCTCGACCGCGTCTGTCATGACCACCGCCACGTCGGCGCGCTCGATCGCCTTCATGGCGCGCAGCACTGAGTAGCGCTCGATCCCCCTGTCGACCGAGCCCCGGCGACGGATCCCCGCGGTGTCGACCAGAATCATCGGCTCGCCGTCGACCAGGACCGTCGAGTCGACGGGGTCACGGGTGGTGCCGGGGATCTCCGACACGATCATCCGCTCCTCCCCCAGGACCCGGTTCACGAAGGTCGACTTGCCGGTGTTCGGGCGGCCCACGATCGCCACGCGCGGCGGCCCCATCTCGGTCTCCGCCAGCTCGGCCAGGTCCCCCTCGCCCAGGTCGCGATCGTCGTAGACCGATGCCTCCGGCTCCGCCTCACCCGGCTGGGCCGCGGGCAGCAGCTCCACCAGCAGGTCGGCCAGGTCGCCGCTGCCGCGCCCGTGCTGCGCGCTGACCGTGATCGTCGGCTCGAACCCAAGCGCGTAGAACTCGGCGGCCTCCAGCTCGCGCCGGGGGTTGTCGGCCTTGTTGACGACCAGGATGGTGGGCTTGCCCGCGCGCCTGAGTCGATCGGCGACGTCGTGGTCGAGCGGCGCGATGCCGGCGCTTGCATCGACCACGAAGAGGACCAGGTCAGCCTCCTGGATCGCCACCCGCGCCTGGTCCTGGACCCGCTCCTCGATGTGGCTGCCCGGCTCCAGCTCCAGGCCGCCGGTGTCGACCAGCGTGAAGCGCCGGCCATTCCACTCGCCGATGCCATAGACACGGTCGCGGGTCGTGCCGGGGATGTCCTCCACGATCGCGACCCGCTCCCCCACCAGGCGATTGAAGAGGGTCGACTTGCCGACATTGGGACGGCCGACGATGGCGACCACGGGGAGCGAGGGCATGTGCCGAGTGTAGCGGCCACCAGCCGGACTCAGTGATCGAGTGGTCCGCCCGTGGTACGGTCGCCCGATGCGCATCGGTTTTGTGGGCACCCGCCTGGCGGGGGTGGATGGCGTCTCGTTCGAGACGCTGAAATGGGAGGAGATCCTGCGCCGCCGCGGCCATGAGACGCGGCTCTGCGCGGCTGAGCTGCCTCGCGGCCGAGAGGACGAGACCCTCATCCCGGCGTTGCACTTCACCTACCCGCCGGCACTCGCCGTTTCGGCCGCGGCCTTCGACCCTGCGGCGGACGCGGACGCCGTCCGGCGCGAGGTCGGCCGCCTGGCGGACGACCTGCTGCCACAGCTCGCGGCCTGGGTCGAGACGCAGGCGATTGAGCTGCTCGTCGTCGAGAACGCCTGGGCGATCCCGATGCAGCTTCCCCTCGGCGTCGCATTGGCTCGCCTCGTGGACGAGCTACGGCTGCCGACGATCGGCCATCACCACGACTACGCGTGGGAACGCGACCGTTTTGCAACCTGCGTGGTGCCCGATCTGCTCGAGGCGGCCTTTCCCCCGGCCCTGCCGACCGTGCGCCACGTCAGCATCAACAGCGTGGCCGCCGCCGAGCTGCAACGCCGACGGGGACTGCTCTCAGCCGTCATTCCCAACGCCTACGAATTCGAGGTGCCACCGCCTGGTCGCGACGACTACTCGCGCTCGCTGCGCGGCGAGCTGGGGATGGGGACCCACAACCTGCTCGTGGTGCAGCCGACCCGCGTGGTGCCGCGCAAGGGGATCGAGCTGGCGATCGAGCTGGTCCACCGGCTGAACGATCCGCACGCGCACCTCATGATCACCAGCCCCGCCGGTGACGAAGGGCTGGACTACCTCGCGCGCCTGCACGTCCAGGCCGATCAGCTCGGCGTCGATCTCCGCTATGCAGCTGATCGCTTTGCCCACGAGCGTTGGCATCACGGCGACCGGATCATCTTCGCCGTGACCGATTCCTACCTCGAGGCCGACCTGGTCACCTTCCCGAGCCTGTACGAGGGCTTCGGCAACGCCCTGGTCGAGGCCGTCTACTTCGGAAAGCCGCTGGTCGTGAATCGGTACCCCGTGTACGACGCGGACATCAGGCCGCTCGGCTTCAGGTTCGTTGAGATTGATGGAGCGGTCACCGACACGACGGTGGCCGGGGTCCGCGCGCTCATCCACGACGAGGGGCGGCGCGCCGCCGATGCCGCCCACAATTTCGCAATTGCCCGTCAGCACCTGAGCTTCACGATGCTCGAGAAGCACCTGGCCGGGGTCATCGACTCCCTGCAGTCGCCGTCGGCCTCGTCGTCGGCCTGATCAGGTGGCCGCGGTCAGCGCGTAGATCCGGTCGCGGACCGCTTCGAGATCGAACTCGGGGGTGGAAGTGCCGCCGGTGATCCCGATGCGCGCCTTGCCGGCCAACCAGTCGCCGTGCTCCTTCGCCAGCTCATCGGCATCGGCGACGTGGAGGGTGTTGGGGCACACCTCGGCGCACTTGACGGCCAGCTCCTTGGTGTTGCTGCTGTTCTTGCCGCCGACCACGATCATGGCGTCGACCTCCCCGGCCAGCACCACCGAGTCGGCCTGGCGGGTGAGCGTCACGGGGCAGACGGTGTTGACCACCCGCAGGTCGTGGCATCGGCGCAGGCAGAAGGCGGCGAACTCCTCGAGCTTGAAGGGCAGGATGGTCGACTGGCTGAGCACCCCGATCTTCTTGGTGTGCGGCACACGCTCCCAGGTCGACCGGTCCATGTCGTCGACCACCACGTGCCGGTCGCCCGCGTAGGAGCGAACGCCCTTCACCTCCGGATGGTCCTCGTGGCCGATGATGCAGACCGTGTAGCCGGCCTCGTTCAGCTCGCGAGCCGCCTTCTGCGACTGGAGGACCCAGGTGCAGGTGGCGTCGATCACCTCCACCGCGGGCTTGCCGCGCACCTGCTCAAGCTCGGTGGCCGGCACCCCGTGGGCGCGGATGATGAGCGTGCCACCCTCCACCTGGTCGGCCAGGTCCGCCGTCCTGATGCCGCGGTCGGAGAGGTCGGCCTTGATGCCGGGGTTGTGCACCAGCTGGCCGAGGGTGGTGACCTCCTTCCCCTCGTCGCGAGCGTGCTTGGCCTTGTCGATCGCCAGGCGCACGCCATAGCAGAAGCCGGCGCGTGCGGCGATGCGGACCTCGGGCCGAGGGGCGATGCTCATCCCCCCGATTCTATCGGCCCCGACCGATAACGGCCCTGTTGCCACTCGGGCAGGAGCGCCGCGACCTCGCGCATGATCCGCTCGGTGCCCTCAGCCAGGACCTGTCGGTCGAGCCGCCCATCCGGCTGGTGCGGGAGGCTGAAGGGCTCCCCGATCCTGATATCCACGCGCGTCCGATGCGGCCAGCGGCTGCGCCCTGGAAAGATCCTGCCGCTGCCGGTGATCCCGACCGGAACCAGCGGGGCGCCGCTGCGGATCGCCAGCAGGGCCACGCCGGCCTTGGGCTCGCTCAGCACCCCGTTGCGGGATCGGGTTCCCTCGGGGAAGATTCCGATCGGTCGACCTGCGGCGAGGTGGTCGAGGGCGATACGCTGCGCCGCGCGGTCGCCCACCCCGCGCCGCACGAAGAAGACCCCCGAGCTGCGCGCCAGCCACCCGACCAGCGGCCAGTGCCGGATCTCCTCCTTGGCCATGAAGTGGATCGGGCGGCCGGTGTAGCGGGCGATCGCCTCGCCGATGAAGGGCGGGTCGAAGTTCGAGTTGTGATTGCCGACCACGATGTACGCACCAGCGCCTGGCACCTTCTCGAGCCCTTCGACGCGACCTCCGCCCAGGAGCCACTTCAGCCAGCCGGTCATCACCGCGCCGGGGAAGTAGAACCAGGTGCTCACCGGGGGGGCGCTCATCGCCCGGGCGCGCGCTCCGGCAGGTGCGCCGCGATGGCGTCCACGCAGGCGGAGACATCCAGCTCGCCCGTGTCGAGCACGAGCGCCCCGGGCGCCTTGCGCAGCGGGGCCACCTCGCGGCCGATGTCGGCCGCGTCGCGCTGCTCGATCTCGGTCAGGTAGCGATCGCCGCGGTCAGGGCGGCCCATCTCCGCGGCGCGGCGCGCGGCCCGCACGGCCGCCGAGGCGGTCAGGAAGACCTTAAGCGTGGCGTCGGGCAGAACGATGGTGCCGATGTCGCGGCCGACCATCACCGTGTCGCTGCGCCGCGCTGACGAGCGCTGGACATGGAGCATCGCGTCGCGCACGGCCGCATGTCGGCTGACCGAGGACACGATGCGGTCGACCCGCGGCGTCCGCGCCTCGGCCGTGACGTCGCGGCGGTCGAGCAGAACCGTCTCGCGACGCCTCGTCTGCTCGCGCCGCGGCCGGCGCACCTCGATCCGCACCTCCCGCGCCAGGCGGCCCAGTGCCTCGCCATCGTCAGGGTCGATCCCGCGCTCGAGCGCAGCCAGGGTCAACGCCCGGTACATCAGACCCGTGTCGACGAAGTTCGCGCCGATGCGCTGCGCGAGCGCATGCCCGATCGTGCTCTTGCCTGAGCCAGAGGGACCATCGATCGCCACGCTCAGCGGCGCGTCCGGGCGAGCCGGCTTGACCCGCGGGCTTGCTCCCGCCAGGGCCCGCACCTCGGCCGGCTTGAGTGGGCGCCACTCCCCCTCCCGCAGTCCATCGAGCGAGAGCGATCCAAGCCGGGTGCGGACCAGCCGCTCGACGTGGTAGCCACCCGCGGCGAAGAGGCGCCGCACTTCGTGCTTCCGCCCCTCCCCGACCCGCACGCGCAGCCAGCGGCCCCGCTCCACTTCGGACCGCTCGATCTCGTCCGGCGGGGGCGCCGGATGGATCGCCAGCAGGCGGGCCGGTCCATCGCTCAGCTCGACGCCGGCGAGCAGGGCGTCCATGTCGTCTCGGGACGGCGTCGGGTCGACCAGCACGGCGTACTCGCGCTCGACGCCATAGCGCGGATGCAGCACGCGGTTCGCCCAGTCGCCGTCGTTGGTGAGCACCAGCAGCCCTTCGGAGTCGACGTCAAGGCGGCCGGCAGGCCACAGTCGAGCGCTCCCCCCACCATCAAGCAGGCTGACCACCGAGCGCCGGCCGCGCTCATCGTGCGCGGAGGAGAGCAGCCCTGACGGCTTGTGGACCGCGTAGTGCACCGGTGCGAGCGGGGCCGTTACCGGCGTGCCGTCGAGCTCCAGCCTGTCGTGCTCCGGGTCCGCCGATTCGCCAAGGGCGGCCCTCCGGCCGTTGACGCTCACCCGGCCCGCCGAGATGAGGGCCTCTGCTCCCCGCCGCGATGCCAGGCCGCTGCGCGCAAGCAGCTTCTGGATCCTCTCAGCCGGCATCGACCGGCTCCGGCTCTGCGGCAGCCGGCAGGGTCGGAGCCTCGACCTCCTCGATCGGCGGGAGGTCCTCGAGCGAGGTCAGCCCGAAGCGCTCCAGGAAGGCGAAGGTGGTGCCGAACAGGATTGGTCGGCCGGGCGTGTCCCGGCGTCCCACCTCCACGATCAGGCGCCGATGGAGAAGCGAGCGCAGCACGTAGTCGGAGTCGACGCCGCGAAGGCGATCGACCTCGCCACGCGTGCACGGCTGGCGGTACGCGACCACCGCCAGCGCTTCTAGGGCTGCCGGCGTCAGGCGCGCCTCCTCGCGAGCGGCGTAGGCCGCCAGCCGCTCCCCGACCTCGGGGGCGGTCGCAAGCTGCCAGGCGTCGTCCAGGCGCTGGAGGCGCAGGCCGCGCGTGTCATCGGCCAGCTCGGAGGCAAGCGCGGCCAGGGCAGCCTCGGCCTGCGGCCGGGTCACGCCGGCCAGCTCGGCCAGCTCCGCGCTGCTCAGCGGCCGCTCGGCGATGAAGAGGAGCGCCTCGTAGAAGGCGCCTAGGTCGTGGTCGGCGCTCAACGCATCGTCTCCAGCACGATCGGGCCGAACAGCTCGCGCTGCGTGACGCTGACCTGTCGTCGCCGAACCAGCTCCAGGGTGGCCAGCAGCGTGACGGTCGCCTCGGTCCGCGAGCGGCAGGTCGCCAGCAGCTGCTGGAGCACCACGCGGCCACCGGCCGCCAGCGCCACGCGCAGCACGGCGATCTGCATAGCGATCGTGATCTCACGCGCCACGATCTCCGGGGGCGAAGCCTCCGGCTCAGGGATGGCAGCCAGTGCACGCAGCGCCTCCGCCAGGACGGAGGCGGGCAGAGCGGCGACCGCGATGGACGGAAGGTCCGATTCCCGCGGCTCGCGGCGCATCAGCGGTCCGACCAGGTCGCGTCCGCCGAGCGCGTGAGCGACGTCGCGCAGGGCACGATACTCAAGCAGGCGCCGGCGCAGCTCTTCCTCATCGGGCTCATCGGTCGCTTCGGGCAGGCCCGGCGGCAGCTCGCCCGGCAACAGGCTGCGTGACTTGAGCAGGATCAGCTGCGCGGCCACCGTCACGAACTCGGCCAGCTGGCCGGGGTCGATCGGGTTCGTCGCCAGGTGGGCGACGTAGGCATCCGCCAGCTCAGCCAGCGGCACGCTCAGCACGTCGAGCTGACGCGACTCGATCAGGTGCAGCAGGACCGCCAGCGGGCCGGAGAAGACGCCAAGCTGGACCTCGAAGTCCGGCTCGCTGGGAGCCCCGCCGCCGACCGCCAGCGGGGCGGAGGGTGAATCGGCGATGGCGATCGGCTCGAGCGTCATCTGCTCAGCGCCCGTCGTCCGCACGCTTCAAGGCGGCAGCCAGGAGGGCGTCCGCGGGCTCGCTGGTGCCGGCGATGAAGTCGGCGGTGCGCCGTGGGCAGCCGGCATGCAGCGCGGCCTGCGCGGAGAGCGCAGGGTGGTGCAGGTAGAGGTGAAACGGGTACCGCCACGAGCGCGCGTGGGGCGACGCCAGCCTCGCGAGCTGCCGCGGGGCGATTGCACACAGCACGACCGCCGCGACACGGTGCCAGAGCCGCATCCGGTGACCCTTGGCGGCGTCGTGCAGCAGCGCCGCGCCCAGCAGGTCGCGGTCGTCGTGCCCGGTCCGCAGCAGCCGTTCGGCAACGTCGAGGCCGTGGCGGCGATCCGCGACCGGCATCGACTCGAAGAG
>JALYNS010000325.1 GCA_030773035.1 Chloroflexota bacterium | reverse complement strand
GGGCGAGAGAGGCCGGCGGAACCTCCATCGGCTGCAATATCGAGCTTCCGTTCGAGCAGAAAACGAATGTCTGGGTCGATATCGCGGTCAACTTCCGCTATTTCTTCGTTCGGAAGACGATGTTCGTGAAGTACGCGGAGGCGTTCTGCATCTTTCCGGGCGGGTTCGGGCCGCTCGACGAACTGTTCGAGGCGCTGACCCTGATCCAGACAGGCAAGGTGCAGCACTTCCCGGTCGTCCTGTTCGGGTCCTCCTATTGGGCCGGGCTCATGCGATGGCTGCGCAGCACGCCGCTGGCGGAGGGCAAGATCAGCCCGCACGACCTGAAGATCTTCACGGTCACCGATGACGTCGACGAGGCGGTCGAGGTGATCCTGGCCCATCACGAGCTGCACCTGAACCAGGGCGGAGGCACCGGGGGAAACATGTAATGGGAAGCCTGTTCCTGGTTCGCCACGCCCCCACCAAAGCGAGCCAGGAGGGGCGCAACCTCGGGCAGGGCTCCGACCCCCCACTCTCCGTCCGCGGACTGCGCCTTGCCGCCCGGCTCGGGGCGCTGCTGGCGCGCGAGGTCGCGACCCTCGATCCCGGCGCGATCCGCCTGGTGACATCTCCAGCGCGACGCTGTCGCCAGACGGCGCGAGCCGTCTCCGCCGGCCAGTCGAGCCCACCGCGCGTTGAGGTGGCAGCAGGCTTGATCGAGATCGACTATGGGCGGTGGGAAGGTCTCACCGCCGGAGAGGCCGCTGCACGTGATCCGGAGCTTCGTGCGACCTGGGAGGCGGATCCATTCGCGACGCGGACTCCCGGAGGCGAGTCCGGCGCGGACGTGGCGGCGCGGGCATTCCCCATCCTCTCCGAGATCCGCGGCTGGCTCGAGGAGGACTCGACGCGGTGTGCCGTGGTCGTGGCACACAACCACGTGAACCGGCTATGGCTGACAGCCCTCCTGGGGTGGCCGATGTCGGACTATCGCCGCTGGCTCGCCCAGGATCCAGCGGGATACAGCCTCGTCGAATTCGACGGCGGCTCCGTACTGGTTCATCGCATGAATGCGGTGCCGATGGAGGACTGAGCGCCCGGTGCGCCCCGTCAGTGGGCGTGCACGAGGAGACGCATCTCGCCGTGGAATTGGCAGGTGATGAGGTAGTCCCCGGGATCGGCGAATTCGACGGCGGCAGTCTCGCCGATGTCGATGAAGATATCGAACCGCCCGTTGGGTGCGGCGGCGCCGTCCTCACCCTCCGTTACCGTGTGAACCTCATCGTCGCCGTTGACGAAGGTCACGACCCCGACCGCCACGGTGATCTCCGGCGGTCCGAACGAGTTCTCACGGATGACCACCGCGGTCACGTCGCCCGACGGGGCCGCCAGCGAGGGCCGTGCTGTCGGGGTCACGTGGTAGGTACCGGAAGGGCTGGCAGCCGCCGTACAGCCCCCCACCAGGATTCCGCATGCCGCGACCAGGGTCAGGCATCTCCCTCGAGCTGAGCCGCGACCGCGGCGCACCGGTGACGTCACGCCCATTCACTACGCGCGCGGTATCGGCCGGTGGTGCCTGTCGGTCGTAACCGGTGGCGTATGACGAACTAGGCGGCGCCATGGGCGCGCCGCAGCCCTGCCGCAATGGAAGGAGATCACTTTGCGCACCCGCTCACCTTCGCTGGCTGTGCTTGCATCACTCGGCGCGCTCCTCGTCCTGGTGATGGTCAGCCCCGTCCTCGCCGCCGAGACGGCATTCACCGCCAACCTCGTCGGTGGCGCTGCCGAGACTCCAGCGGGAGATCCCGACGGGACTGGCACGGCCGCAATCACCATCGACCCGGCAACCGATGAAGTCTGCTGGGAGATCACGACGACCAACATCGCCGATGCCGTCGTCTCGCACATCCATGTCGGTGCGGCTGGGTCAAACGGAGGCATCGTCGTGAACCTGGACGTGGATGGTTTCTCGGGCACCAGCTCAGGCTGCGTGACTGATGCAGCCGCCGACCTGGAAGCGATCATCGCCAACTCAGCCGGTTTCTACGTGAACGTCCATACGGCGGACTTCCCGGCGGGCGCGATCCGCGGGCAGCTGGCCGCAGCTCCCCCGAACAGCGCCATGGCGCGGCCGACAGTCTCGCCGCTGGTGCCGCTCGGGATGCTGCTCATGCTCATCGGGATTGCAGCGGCGCTCCGCACGGCGCGCGCTCGAGCCTGACCAGGGTTCAACCCCGCGACGGGTGGGCGCCCGACGGCGCCCGCCCCTTCCTTCACCTGGCGAGCCGCCTTAGGTGACGACAACTCGGCGCTTGGTGGCCGTCATGCTCGCGGCCGTCCTGGCAGGCTGCGCACCAGCTGACCCAGACGGCCCGAGTCGGCGCCAGTCCGCTCCCCCGTCGAGCCCTGAGACGACAGCCTCTACGGCGCCGCCTTCACCGGTCGGTAGTGCTATCCCCGTCGCGGATCTCCTGCCGCGCGTGCTCGGCGGCGTTGAGCTCCACGCCTTTGCCGTCGGCCAGGACATGGTGGCTCGGCTGCTGGCCACCGTGGGCGCCACGTCCCTCCAGTTGGAGATCGCCTATGCCAGCGATCACGGTGCCCGGTTCCTCCAGCTCTATGCGATCCGCGTGAAGGGCGTCGACGGCGACGGCCTGCTGACCGCGCTCGCGGCGGCCGCGTACGACCCCGCGGCCGGGCCGATCGACCGTGTCGCCGAGGAGATCGGCGGAAAGGCGGTATCGGTCGTAAGCCAGCCGGCCACCGCGCAGCAAGTCGGGACCTTCTACGCCTACCTGCTTGGCGGCACGCTGCTCATTGCCCAGGCGCTCGACCGGTCCACTGCGGAAGAGGGTCTGGCTGCGATGCCCTGACCTGCGGGTTGCGGCGTTCAGCGCCCCGCCGAGGCCGTCGACAGGTATCCCTCTGTTACCTCCCCCTTGTGCGCGGCAAACGCAGCGAGCACTTCGTCCTTCTCCCGCTGCGGCACCCCTACCGCGTCGAGGGTGCGACCGAGCTCAGCAGCGACTTCATCGAACTCGTCAGGAGAGATCTGGAGGTCGCGATGGGCCTCCTCGAGGCCCAGGTGCGTGCTCCCTGGCCTGGTCGCGTCGAACTTGATGGGTCCACCCGATACGTCGCAGACCCACAGGGCGCGCATGAACTTCAGGCCCGGCAGCCGGCCGAGGTTGTTGGTGTGCCACTCCCGCAGCGCCGGGTTCTGCGAACCTTGTCCGACCTTCGGGTTCTGCACGATCGCATCACTGAAATGGTCAACGACCGCCGCGATGGCAAATGCGCCACCGAGCCGCTCGTACAGACTTGACTCGGCCATTGTTCCGCACCTCGACTTGTCGGTTATCTGAGGTCGGTGCCGTCTAGCACTAACCCCCGCTGGTTATACAGCAACCCGTCGGGACAGGTCAATGCCTTGCGCAAGCGCCCATTCGCTTTAGAATCTCCGCCATGCCAGCTACGAGGGCCGACATCCATGCCGTGACGCTGCTCTCCGAGCCCGTCCGCGGCGCGCTCTACCAATTGGTCGCACATGCCGACCACGCGGTCAGCCGCGATGAGGCCGCGGCGGCGGTCAACGTCGGGCGCGCCCTCGCTGCGTTCCACCTTGACCGGCTCGTCGCGGAGGGAATGCTGGTCGCAGAGTATCGCCGCCTCTCGGGCCGAACCGGCCCGGGCGCCGGACGGCCGGCCAAGCTCTATCGGCGGGGAGCCCGCGATGTTGTTGTGTCGCTGCCCGAACGCCGATACGAGATCCCCGCCCAGCTGTTCGCGGACACGATCGAGCAGCTGGACGTGGACCTGCCGCCCGATGCGTTGCGCACGTCGGCTCGCACGATGGGCGAGTGGGTCGGCGACGCCGCGCGCAAGCGAGCTGGACGGCGGCCGAGCCAGAAGCGATTGCGCGAAGCCCTCCTCGAGACGCTGGCTGAGCGCGGCTATCAACCGCACGAGGCGTCGGGCGAGATCCGTCTCGGCAACTGCCCCTTTCACGCGCTGGTCGACGACCATCGCCAGCTCGTATGCGGCATGAACCTCGCCCTGGCGGACGGGCTGATCGCCGGGCTGGGAAGTCGGAACCTGGCCGCCCGGCTGGATCCCCAGCCCGGTCAATGCTGTGTCGCCATTGGGCGTCCCGGACGGGCCTAGCCGGGGAGCGTACCGGCGCACCCGGTTCGATCGCGGGGCGGACTGTGCGGGGTGGCGGGCCCGACCGGATTCGAACCGGCGATCTCCAGCGTGACAGGCTGGCATGTTGGGCCGCTACACCACGGGCCCGCGGGAGCGACGGTGGCGGAGTATAGCAGGGGTGCTCGCCGGTCCTAGATCGGACCCTTGCGGGCGCTGATGATTGCCATCGTGGTCGCGCCGTAGGCAATCACGGCTCCGCCCAGGACGATGGATGCGGGCAGCATGAGCGCCGCGGGGGCGACTCCCGACGCGATGCTGACGAGCGCAGACACTGCGAAACCGAAGGAGAGGGCTGCCATCGTGGCGGCCAGCACCACCCCCGCCGTTGGGGCCACGCCGATGCCGCGACGGAGCGCGAAGGCAACCAGGAGATGGATCAGCCCCAGCATGACGACGGCCACGCCGAGCGCCACCGCCGCTCCGCCCACCGCCGGGGCATCGATGGCCGCATCCGGAGGCAGACGGTCACTGACCAGGCGCGGGTTGAGCCAGCCCACACCGGCGGAGGCCGCGCCGGCCAGGCAGAGGATCATGCCGGCCGCCACCAGAACCACGACCGAAAGCCCGGACGGGCGCCCCATCCGTACGAAGGCGAGCTAGCGCCGCAGGCGCGCGAGGATGACCGTCGCGCCGCCGAAGGCGACGATCGCCACGCCCAGGGCGGCCAGCAGGATCAGGTCCCGCCGGGCGGCACTCACCACCAGCACGAAGCCCGCTGCGGCGAGAAGCGCGGCAATCGCCGACGAGCCGGCGGCAAGCGGGCGGCTGAGCGGCAGATCGGCGAGGAGCGCGGCGGCGGTCGCGACGATCACGAGGCCAAGCACGAGGAGTGCGATACCGCCGACGACCTGGCTCATGGCGAGCTGACTGAGGTTCGGCGGCTGGAGCGACCCCGCGTAGCTGTTGGGCAGCGTCAGCCCGCCGACCGTCATGGCCACCGCCGCGATGAAGATGGCCATCCCGCCGATCGCGACGATGAGGGCTGCGGCGGCTCCGCGCTCGCCGAGATGCTCGGGCGCGAGCGAGTGAGCGCGGTGCCTGGGCGCAACGACCTGGGGCGCGGGCTTCGTGACCTTTGGGGTAACCACGGGCCCGGATTGTAGGGGACCAGTCCCAGAGGCACCACCGTATACTCCGGCCCGTGCCGTTCGAACTGCCCCCGGACCCACGCCACGCCCGCCGCAACACGCTCTGGCGCCTGGTCTCGTTCACCATGGCGCTCGCCCTCGTCCTGCTCGTTGCGTACCTGGGCTGGGTCGGCTACCAGGGCTCGCAGCTGTTCGCCGATCACGCTCGGGCCGGGGATTGCCGAACCCCGACATCGGCCTTTGGCTGGTCCTACGAGGCGATCAACTACGAGATCGGATCCGACCGCGACCTCGAGTCGTTCCCCGATCGCCTGAACTGTGCAACGCAGGGCCAGGCCGCGGGAGACGCACTGACCGCGACCGACGGCACGCGCATCGCCGGCTGGTACATCGCTGCCGGCAACGAGGTAGGCCCGACCGCACCGACCGTCGTACTGGCGCATGCGGATGGCGCAAACAAGAGCGCGATGCTCGAATGGGCCGCCCCCCTGCATGCCGCCTACAACCTGGTCCTCTTCGACTTTCGCAACCACGGGCAGAGCTCGGGTGAGGTGACCACCATGGGCGTGCGCGAGGTGGCCGACCTGCGGGCCGTGCTTGACTGGCTGGAGCAGGTGAAGGG
>JALYNS010000324.1 GCA_030773035.1 Chloroflexota bacterium | reverse complement strand
GCCGTAGACGCGAACGACGATGTCGTGCTGCGGACCGGCGAGCACCTGGCTAATTCGTTCTCCCACATAGGTCGAGATCTCGCGCCCGCCGCTCGGGTAGCCGGCGACGACCTCCTTGATGGAGGCGAGCGTTGACCCGTAGTCGGCTGCGGGATCGATGGAGATCCACAGCTCTCCAGAGTTGATGCTGACCACCTGATCCGAAGTGATGGCACGACCGATGTGCGCGCCAACGTTGCGGACGCCGGGAATCGCGCGCAGCTCCTGGCTGGCCAGCGTCACGACCCGATTCATCTCGGTGCGGGACGCCCCAGGCGGGGCATCCCAGTGGACGAGGAGGTCCCGATCCTTGAACGTGGGCAGCACCGATTGCCCGAGCTGCGGTGTCAACCCGATGGCCGCCAACACGACGACCCCGATGGTCGCAGCGCCGGCCGCGAGGAAGGTCGGGCGAGGCCGGCTGATCAGCCGCGAGAGCGCAGCCTGGTGATGGCGCTGGAGCCAGCGCAAGAAAGGAGGCTCGCGGCGCGCGATCGACTCGCGTGGAAGAAGAAGCATGCCCAGCGCGACGCTGACGGAGAGCGCCACCAGCGTGGACGTCAGCACCGCCAGCGCGAAGGCGAGGACCAGCGGTGGCAGGAATGCGCCTGCCGCGCCGCCGATGAAGACAACCGGCAGGATGGCGAGAAGGATGATCAGGGTGGCGTAGGCGATCGCGCTCCGCCCCTCGACCGTGGCCTCGAGGATGATCGATGCCAGCGGCTTGCCCTGGTCCTCGGGACGAGGCACACGCAGGCGCCGCACGATGCTGTCGATGCCGATCACCGAGTCGTCGACGATGACCCCGACGGCCAGCGCGAAGCCCGCCACGACGATGGCGTTGATGGTCGCCCCCATCAGGTAGAGGACGAGCCCCCCGGCGGCCAGCGAGAGCGGGATCGCAACCAGGCAGATGACCAGGGCACGCCAGCTGAACAGCAGGGTGCCCAGCGTGACGGCCATCAGGGCAAAGGCGATGAGCAGGCCAAACGCGAGATTGCCGAGGGCGGTCTCGATGAAGGTCGCCGGCCGAAAGATGGTGGGATCGATCTCGATCCCCGAGAGGCCTGGCCGTAGCGCATCGAGCGCCTCATCGATCCCGCGCGTCACCTCGAGCGCATTGGCGTCGGGGAACTTCTCGATGACCAGCAGCAGGCCAGGCCCATCGTTGACGATGGCGTCTCCAATGAGAGGCTGGTGGTCCTCAACAACGGTGGCGACGTCGCCGAGGGTCAAGCCGGTGCCCTGGCCTCCGGGCGCGACCGGGTCATCGGGCTCGATCGGTACGCGGCTGAGCTCCTCGGCCGTCGTGATCGGCGAGATGTGCTGGACAGAGAGCCGCTGGTTGGGAGTGTCGATGAATCCCCCGGTGCCGGGAGTGGAGGCACTCAGGAACGTCAGCGGCGAGAACCAGAGGGCATTGCCGGTGGTCTCGACGACCTCCTTCAGGGAGATGCCCGCGGCTTGGAGCCGCTCGGGGTCCACCTGCACCTGCAGCTGGCGTTCCCGCTGTCCCCAGACGGCCACGTTCGCCACACCGGCGACGCCCATCAGGCGCGGCCTGATCGTCCACCGTGCGAGCACCGACATGTCGATCAGCGAGAGCTCGTCGGATGAGAGCCCCACCATCATCACGCGGCTGGTCGAAGACAGTGGCTGCAGCATGATTGGTGCCTTCGACACGTTGGGCAGTGCATGCGCCTGTGTGAGGCGTTCGGCCACCATCTGGCGAGCACGGATGACATCGGTCCCGGGCTCAAATACCAGCACGATCGACGACAGGCCGGCGACCGATTCGGACTGAATCGAATCGAGCCAGGCCACGCCGTTCAGGAGGTCCGCCTCCAGTGGAACGGTGATCAGCTGCTCGACCTCCTCGGCCGAGAGGCCGAGGGCCTCGGTCTGAACCTCGACAAAGGGCGGCGTGAAGTCGGGGACGACGTCGACGGGCACGTTGGGCAGCTGCACGAAGCCGAACACGAGCATCGCTGCGCCGAGACCAAGCACCAGGAGCCGGAACCTCAGGCTCCACTCCACGATCGCTCGCATCATTGCTGGAAGCCTCCCTGCCCTGTCATCGTCCTAATCGGTCTCTACGCCGTCGTCGGTATCGGCCTCGTCATCGGAATCGGCCTCGTCATCGGAATCGGCCTCGTCATCGTCATCGTCTTCGGCCTCGTCATCGGCCTCGCCTTCGTCTTGTTCGTCGTCCTCGTCCTCGTCTTCGCCGGCTTCGGACTTGTCTTCTGCTTCGTCAGTCCGCTCGATCGCGGCCAGAGCGGCAGTCAACGTGGATCCAGGTGTCGCGCGTCCGACCAGCTGATCGATGCCCGGCCCCAATCCCGATGCAGCCCCCAGCAGCACGGCAGCAGCCGCGGTGATCGCGAGGCGGCCGAGGTTCGGTCGGACCCTTCGCCATCCCACGAGGAGCGGCGAGTGCCGAGCGAGCCTGTGGCGAGTTGCCTCCCTGATTCGGACAGCCAGGTCAGGACGCGGCGTTCCTGCCGCACGCGCTGAAAAGGCCGCCCGCAGGTCGTCGACGGTGAACCACGGCCTCTTCATCGTTCCAATCCTCCGCGGCACCCCGCGAACACCGACTCGGGCGCATTCGCCTGTCTCAATCGATGCAGGAAAGGACGGATCGGTTGGGTTAGGGCCGAACCGTGGTCAGGCGCCCCCCTCCGGCAGAGGCTGGACGATCGGCGTCTGATCCGCCGTCAGCGCCATTTCTGTGAGCGTGCCACGGCGTTCGGATGGGAACTCGTCGTTGGCTGCCAACGCCCGCCTGAGACCGGCGCGGGCCTCCGATAGCCGCCACTTCACAGTGCCGGCTGGGATCCCCAGGATCGTCGCGACAGCGAGGAGCGGCCGATCCTCCAGGTAGTAGAGCGCGAGGATCGCCCGCTGCTGGACCGGGAGCAGATCGATGGCCCGATTGAGAGCATCGGTCTCGGCGAGTCCGTCGAGCGTCGGGTCATCTCCCCGGAGCGCATGCGCATCCGCGATCGAATCGATGGAGACGACGATTCCCCGTGGCCGTCGCCGCAGGCTCATCCGGCAGGTATTCACCACGATTCGAGTGAACCACGCATCAAAGCGGCCAGGGTCATTGAGGGAGGGCAGGCTGCGCCAGGCGGCGATGAAGGCCTCCTGGGTGGCGTCCTCGGCCTCTTCGGTCGTGCCGAGGATGGCGCGCGCCAGGCGAAATGTGGGCATGAGCCGCAGCTCGACCAGCGCGTCGAATGCGTCCCCATCGCCGCCCTTTGCCCGATTGACGAGGGCGGTCTCATCGCCGTCGCGGGCCCCCACGAGCGGCTCCGGGTTTGGCTCGATCACCGATCGGCCACCACACAGGTGTTGGTGCCACGGAAGGCGAGACAGGCCGAATCGTCGGCCATCCCGTCGGGCGACCGGGTCATTGCTCGAGACTCCCTCCGCTAGCACGGTGGGGGCGCACCCCCATTTGGGCGATCAACCGTCGCGTACTAGCTCTGCCAGAGTGCGAGCCCGGACGTCAGTCCCGGGGTGAGGACGGGTGCCGAAGGTTAGACGTCAGGGGACAGCGAATCTGATGAGTGCTAATCGCGAGGATGAGATACCAGCCCCAAAGGTACTAGGTCAAGGGGAGGACCCCTGAGTGGTGCGTTGACGCACCGCATCCTTCGAACCCTGCCGCGACGATCCTGCAAGCCGGCCCGGTATCATGCCCTCGCCCTGGCGCGTGCGCCGGTAGCTCAGTGGATAGAGCGTCGGCCTCCGGAGCCGAAGGTCGCAGGTTCGAATCCTGTCCGGCGCGCCAACAACCGCGCACGCTACCGCTGCACGGGAGGCACTACTGACGGACATCGTCGGCGGCGCGCTCTTCGCGACCCTGCTCGTCGCGGTGTTCGGCCGGGTTTTCGTCCAGCGCTGGCTGATGC
>JALYNS010000323.1 GCA_030773035.1 Chloroflexota bacterium | reverse complement strand
CTCCCGGCGAGAGGCTCGTCGTCGCCCGCGGCGGCCGCGGCGGCAAGGGCAACGTGCACTTTGTCAGCGCGACGCACCAGGCGCCGACCCACGCCCAGAAGGGGGAGCCGGGCGAGTCGCGCTGGATCGAGCTGGAGCTGAAGCTGATCGCGGACATCGGGCTGGTCGGAGCGCCCAACGCGGGGAAGTCGACGCTGCTGGCCGCCCTCACGGCCGCCACCCCGGAGGTTGGCAACTACCCGTTCACCACCACGCAGCCGAACCTGGGCGTGATCGAGCTGGACGATGAGCGCCGAGCGGTGATCGCTGACCTTCCCGGCCTGATCGAGGGCGCCTCCGAGGGCCGTGGCCTGGGCCACGCCTTCCTGCGCCACGTGGAGCGCACCCGCGTGCTGGTGGCGGTCGTCGACGGCGCTGCGGCGGACCCGGTCGGGGAGTGGCGGGCAGTCGCCAACGAGCTTGGCGAGCACGATCCAGCGCTCCTGCAACGACCGATGCCGATGGTCGTGACCAAGCAGGACCTGCCCGAGGTCCACGCCCGCTGGAGCGCCGTGCGCAAGGCGCTGCGCGCCGATGGCTCGCAACCGATCGCCGTCTCGGCCCACGCGGGCACGGGACTGCCCGAGCTCCGACGCACCCTGGACGCGGCGCTCGCCGATGCGGAGCAGCACGCTGCGCGGGAGCCGGCCGGCGGTGCCGTTCGCGTCCATCGCTTCGATCCGCTCGACGCCGGCTGGCAGGTGATCGCCGAGGCCGATGGTCTGCGGGTGCGTGGCCGGCGGATCGAGACGACCGCCTCGCGCACCGACTTCGACAACGACGAGTCGCGCGACCGATTCCAGCGAACGCTTGAGCGGTTGGGAATCGACGCCGAGCTGCGGCGCCAGGGGGCGCGGGAAGGGACCATGGTCCGCATCGGCTCTGTGGAGCTGGAGTGGGGGGAAGAGGGATGAGCCCGACGCTCGCCCGCACGCGAACCGCGGGGATCCGCACTGCTGGACTGCGTGCCGCGCTGCCCGACCCGGCAGCGGTGGAGGCGAGGAGCGGGGGCGGCAAGCGCATCGGGATCCTGGGCGGCACCTTCGACCCGCCACACATCGGTCACCTGTGGCTGGCCACCCTGGCCGCCGATGCGCTGGACCTCGGCCGCGTCCTTCTGATGCCAGCCGCACGACCCCCGCACAAGCGCGGGAAGCCGGTCAGCAATGCCGCCGATCGGGTCACGATGACCCGCCTGGCGATCACCGGTGATCCTTCGCTCGACCTCTCGCTGATCGAGATGGAGCGGCCGGGCCCGTCCTACACGGTCGACTCGCTGATCGAGCTGCGGGCCTCGTTGGGGGCCGATGCCGGCCTGGTGCTGATCATGGCCGCCGACGCGTTCGCCCAGATCGGCACGTGGCGCGAGCCGGATCGCCTGCTCGAGCTGGCGGACTGGGCGGTCGGACCGCGCCCCGGCTCAGAGCTGCCGGATCGCGCGACACTCCGCCAGCGCTTCGGCCCTTTGGAGTCCCGGATTCACCTCCTCGACGGCCCGTCGCTCGACCTGAGCAGCTCCGGTATCCGGCGCCGGGTGGCGGCGGGGCGCTCCATCCGCTACCTTGTCCCCCGGGCCGTGGAGGAGCTGATCGCAGACCGAGGCCTCTACCAACGGCCATAGGAGGAGACCTGGAAGAGCGGGCAGAAGGGCTGACGCAGATCGATCCGAGCGAGCTGGCGCATCGGATCGTGGACCTCGCCTCCGACAAGAAGGCGGCAGACATCGTGCTGCTGCGGACCAGCGAGGTGACGACCATCGCCGACTATTTCGTCATCTGCAGCGGCCGCAGCGATCGTCAGCTCCAGGCGCTCGCCAGCGGCATCATCGACGACCTGCGCGAGGACGGCATCCGCCCGCTGGGGGTTGAGGGGCGTGGCGCGGCGCGATGGGTGCTCCTCGACTACGGGAGCGTGATCGTCCACCTCTTCGGTCCCGAAGAACGCGATTTCTACGGGCTTGAGAAGCTGTGGAGCAACGCCGCGCAGGTCGTGCGCCTGGTCTGAGGGCGGGCAACGAGTACTACCCGGGTACCAGTCCCGGTACCACCGTCCTCCTATTGAGGCCGGGGCGGGCCGATCCCATCCTCGGGGAATGCACGAGCCCGTCACCGAGAACGCGAACGACGCTCCGACCGCCGAGGCCTGCCGCTTCTGCGGTGGCCACCTGCTGACCAGCGTCTTCGACACCTCGTTCCGCGACTCCACCGCCGAGGAGCGACTCTTCTTCGCGATCCCCGGGGCGCTGTGCGTGCCGTGCCGCCAGCTGTACGTGGACCGCCAGCTGATCGGGATCCTCGGCCTCGCCGAGGCGCAGTGCACCTTCGCCATTCAGAGCGACCGGGTCCTTCGCGCGGGCGCCGCCTAGGCCGATCCGCCTAGCCGCGCGTCGACCGCGTGGCCAACACGAACTCCCCCAGCCAGGCGACCAGCGCCGGCTCCTCGGCCATCTCGTTGGCCTTGATCGCCAGGTCGGCCTCGAACAGGCCACGCAGCATCCCTTCCAGCTCAGCCACCGAATAGCGCCGCGCGGCCTCTGCGATCCGCTCCGCCATCCGCGCATTGCCGCGCCCCACGCGCTTCGTGAGCTCCTGCGGGGTCGCTCCGCCGGAGCCCAGGTCGCGCGCCACGATCAGGTCGGCAATGCGGCCTTCCAGCGCGGCCATGATTCTCAGCACAGGTTGCCCTTCGGCGATCGCCCGCTCGAGCGCCGCCGCCGCTGCCGCCGGCTCGCGCCGGTCGATGGCATTGGTGATCGCGAAGAGGCTCGCCGGCCTCGTGTCGGTGACGAGCGCCTCCACGTCGGTTGCCGAGATGGCGCGATTCCCGGCGTAGGTGGCCAGCTTGCGCAGCTCGCCGTCCGCCACCCGGGTCTGCTGGCCGCGCTCGATGTCCGTCTCCCAGATCGCCCCGCCGATGCGCTCGGCGAGCACGGCTGCAGCCCGTGGCTCGATCGCCACGCCCAGCCGCTCGGCGTGGGCGCGGATCCAGGCCTGCAGCTCGTTGCGGCGCGGCGTGCTGCGCTCTTCCACCGCGCCCCCGCGTTCCGTCACCGCGTCCGCCAGCCGCTTCAGCAGGGCCGGCGGCTTCCCCGCGTCGCGCGAGGGGCGTGTCTCGGCGAGGGCCAGGACCGCGCCGTC
>JALYNS010000322.1 GCA_030773035.1 Chloroflexota bacterium | reverse complement strand
GCTCACTCCAGATCTTGATCATGGTGGGCCCTCCAGCCTCTTCTCCTCGCCGGCCGTGCGGCCGTTCCTGCCGGCGCCTGGAGCGATTCTAGGCAGCCCACATGCCTGGGGACCGCACACTGGCGGGCGATGGAGGACCGGCCGTGGTCAGGCCGGCTGCGAGCTCGACGTCTGTCCCGTTGGGATCAGATTCCCGGGCTCGCCCCGTCGCTGGCCTTCCCGTACACGGGGCTGGTGGAAGGGATCACCAGGAACGATGGTGACGTTGGGTTCGTGTTGAAGCCGGGGGCCAGATACATGGCGGCACTGACGCGGACCACGCCGAATGCGTGCTGCGACGTCGAATAGCAGTACGGCCCGTGCGGCATGCTCGAGCGCGGATCGCTGCGCCATGCCGCAACGTCGGTGTACGAGACGACGACGGACGCGCCCACCCTCGGGCAGATCGACGGGCCGTTGGTGTCGTAAATGACCGAGTCGCGCAGGGTGATCGTCCCGATCACGACCTGGACCGCCGCCTTCTCGATGCTCGCCGTGAAGGGAGCGGTATTGAACCCGGTGTGGTACATCGACTCATGCGTGAAGACCTTGCCGCTGGTGGTCGCATTCCCGCCGATTCCGATCTGGACGTCGTAGTAGATGTTGTTGGCGAAGGTCGTGGCGCCGGTTCCGAACGCCGAATTGACCTTGGCATCCCACAGGAAGACGCCGATCCCGTCATACCGGAACTGGTTGTGGTGGAAGACATTTCCGACCAGCGGCCCACCGGAGGCGTCGTACTGGTAGAGCATCACCGCGGCGTCGATGTGGGCGATGTAGTTGCGCCAGGCCGAGTTGTAGCTCGCTCCATTCGAGATCTCGATGCCCCGGGTCGCGCCACCGTTGCCCTTGGCAGCGGCCGGAATGATCCCGCCGTCGATGGTGTTCGCATAGATCCAGTTGTACTGCGTCTGCTTGCCGAAGATCTTGATCCCGTGGGCCATGTTCTCGATCGAGGTCGCATTCCGCACGATGTTATTCCGGGCGCCGTAGATCGTCCCCCCGTTGTAGGCCCCGATGTCCAGCTTTACCAGCTGGATGCTGTTGCGAGTACCTGAGATCCGATCGAACAGATTGTTGTCCCCGGCGGTCCAGAACCCGGCCCGATAGCCGTAGGACGCATCGACGTTGATCGCCGCGTTGTGATGTGCCTTTCCGACGGCCGGATCCTTGCTGACCGAGAAGCCCACGCCCATGATCGTGTGGGCGATGCGGAGGTCGCGGATGGTGGTGTAGGACGAGCCTCCATTGAGCACGATCCCGAGGTACCAGGGCACGACGATCGTGTGATTCGACGGGTTCTCGTCGACCGCGGCGCCGCTCCACAGACCGAGATGCACGCACAGGTTGTTGGTGGCCTTGGTCCGATCCCAGTACTGCGAGTAGGGCTGCGCGTCCAGCTGGGCCATCGTCGGGACCTGTGCCGGTCGATGCAATGGCTGCGTGCCATCCATGTAGAGACGATCGTCGTGCGTGCCGTCGATCGCGGTGTCATAGCCTGGCGGAACGGTCTGCCCAGAGATCAGGTTCGGTCCCGGTGGCATCCAGGTCTTGCACCAGACATGCGTGTAGGCGGCCCATGGCCGACTCCAGCCGGTCGTCCCGACGGACAAGCCCCCGTCGATCAGCGGCCGCACGATCTGCCCGGCCGGAAGCTCAGCCGTGGTGTAGGAGGAGATCTCGACCGGCGTCGCCGCCGAGCCGAGGCTGTATCCGCGGGAGATCGTCTCGTTGTAGACGTAGTCGGAGTAGCCCCGCACACGGATCGCCGTCGGCATCGCGTGCTGCGTCTCGTCGAGCGCGCGGCGAAGCGTCTTGAACGGCTGGTTCGCCGCCTGCCCCCAGCTTGTCGGGGTCGAGGTGAAGGGAGGATCGGTCCCGATCTTGCCGTCGACGTAGAAGGTCGGGCGCACCGCGCCGGCCGCACCGCTCCCGCCACCGAAGATCGGCAATGTGGCTCCGAGGACCAGCCCGCTGACAAGGGCGACCATAACAGGCGCGGCGCGCTTGCGCCGCGGCGCGACCCCATGTTGGGGCGCTGCTCCGGATGGGTCCTTGGGCGGCCGAGGATCACGACCCAGTTCTCTCATTGATCCGTGGTCACTACAAGCGGTACTTCCGAGCCATCGGGACGGGCAGCCAGGCGGGTTGACTCGGCCTTATGATGGGCAACGCACGGAGAGGCTCGATTGGCTCGATGGCCTCACCGGCGTGCCGAACGGGAGACCGCGATGAACAGAACCGGTGGCATCGGCATCATCGGCGTGATCGTGATCGTGCTGGTGATCCTGTGGATCGTCGGCGTGATCAAGTTCTGAGCAAGACGAGAGGCCCCTCCGGCATCGCCGGGAGGGGCCAGTTCGTGCTCAGATCGGTGGTCGGGGCGACTGGATTCGAACCAGCGACCTCTTGAACCCCATTCAAGTGCGCTACCGGACTGCGCTACGCCCCGCAGGTGCCCGAGTGTACCCGTTCGGTCCAGTCCCGGCCGCGGGGACCACAGCCCCTGCGCGGCTGAGCGCGGATCGGGGCGGCGCCGCGCCACGGTGCCATTCGACCCGCTGCGTCGGTCCCCAACGGCCCTGTTGGTGGCGCGGCCAGCGACTACCCTGAGCTGAGATGGAGACGGAGCCTGCGCGGACCGTCGCGCCTCCGGCGCCCGAAGCGCCACGTGGCCCGATCCCCGTGCGACGCCGGGGACCGGAGCTGATCGCGCACCCGCTGCTCAACAAGGGCACCGCCTTCACCGACGAGGAGCGAGACCAGTTCGGGCTGCGCGGCCTGCTCCCGCCGCGAGTCTCGACAATCGAGGAGCAGGTCGCCCTCGAGCTCGAGCACGTCCGTCGCAAGCCCGATGAGCTGGAGCGCTACATCGGGCTGGCCGCGCTCCAGGACCGCAACGAGACGCTCTTCTATCGGCTCCTCGCCGACAACCTCGAGGAGTTCCTCCCCATCGTGTACACGCCGACGGTCGGTCGGGCCTGCCAGGAGTTCAGCCATATCCTGCGACGTGCACGCGGCGTCTGGATCACGCCCGATGACGTGGGCCGCATCGACGAGATCCTGCGCGGGGCGACCGATGCCGACGTGCGCCTGATCGTGGTGACCGATAACGAGCGGATCCTGGGCCTTGGCGACCAGGGCGCCGGGGGGATGGCCATCCCGGTCGGCAAGCTGGCGCTCTATACGGCCGCGGCAGGCATCTACCCCGCCTGGACCCTGCCCGTCTCGCTCGACGTTGGTACGGACCGCCAGGAGCTGCTCGACGATCCGCTCTATCTCGGCTACCGCGCGGCGCGACTCCGCGGTCCCGCCTATGACGAGGTGGTCGAGGCGTTCGTCGAAGCGGTGGGGCGCGTCTTCCCGCGGTCCGTCCTGCAGTGGGAGGACTTCAAGCAGCATAACGCCCTGCGCGTGCTCGGCCGCTACCGGCACCGCTTCCCCAGCTTCAACGACGACGTGCAGGGCACGGGAGCGACCGTCCTGGCCGGGCTGTTGGCGGCTCGTTCCGAGCGTGGCGGGATCGCGGGCGAGCGGTTCCTCTTCCTCGGCGCCGGGGCCGCCGCCATCGGCATCGCCGGGCTGCTCCGGCGTCAGCTGATCGAGCAGGGAAGCGCCCCGTCGGACGACCCGTGCATGATCCTGTTCGACTCGAAGGGAGTCATCACCACGGAGCGCACCGACCTGGCCGACGACCAGCTGCCGTTCGCGGTGGATGGCGCCCGGCTCGCCGCGTTGGGGCTGCGCGGCGCCGAGTCAGACGACCCGGTCGCGGTCGCCCGCGCGTTTCGGCCGAGCGTCCTGCTGGGAACAACCGGCTCGCGGGGCGCCTTTTCCGAGGCGCTCGTGCGCGAGGTCGCGCGCCACGACGTGGCGCCCATCATCCTGCCGTTGTCGAACCCGAGCGACCGGACCGAGGCGACGCCGCAGCAGGTGCTGGACTGGACCGAAGGGCGCGCCCTGATCGCCACCGGCAGCCCGTTCGCACCGGTCATCTGCGAGGGAGGGGTCCGAACGATCGGTCAGGCCAACAACGTGTTCATCTTCCCCGGCGTTGGATTGGGGGCGATGGTGGCGGAGGCCCACGAGCTGACCGACGACTCCTTCCTGGTCGCCGCGCACGAGCTGGCGAAGCAGGTCAGCCCCGAGCGAGTAGCGGCGGGCGCCATCTATCCGCGGATCAGCGACCTGCGGAGCGTGGCGCGCGCGATCGCCATCAGGCTCGTGCGACACGCTCGGGATACGGGATACGGCCGCCAGTTCCGCGACGAGGAGATCGGGCCGGCCGTGGAGCGGGCGATGTGGTGGCCCGCCTACCCCTCGCTGACGCCCTGCTGAGCTAGCCGGCCAGCTCGTCCTTGGGGGCGCGCGACATCAGCTCCGCGACGGCCTGCATCGGTGGACGGCCGCCGTGGACCACCGCCTCGACCTGCTGGGCGATCGGCAGCTCTACGCGATGCTGGGCCGCCAGCTCGAGCGCGCCGCGCACGGTGAAGACCCCCTCCGCCACGCCGTTCAGCTGGGCGGCTGCATCGGCCCACGAGAGGCCGGAGGCCATCAGCTCGCCGGCCCGGCGGTTGCGGGACAGCGGGCTCATGCAGGTCGCGATCAGGTCGCCGACACCGGCGAGCCCGGCGAACGTCATCGGCTGCGCCCCGGCCGCCACGCCCAGCCGCGTGATCTCGGCCAGGCCGCGGGTGATGATGCCGGCCTTGCCGCTGTCACCCAGGCCGAGCCCGTCGACGAACCCTGCCGCCAGCGCGATCACGTTCTTCAAGGCACCGCTCAGCTCGACGCCGATGATGTCGGGGTTGGTGTAGACCCGGAAGCGGTCACTCCCCAGCACCGATGCCAGCTCGGCGGCCAGCTCGGCGTCGCGTGATGCGACCACGCTTCCCGCCGGCATCCCGGCCGCGATCTCGCGCGCGAGGTTGGGGCCGGAGAGGGCGGCAACCCGGCGGCCGGGGAGCTCCTCCTCGAGGATCTCGCTCATGCGCCGATGGGTTCCCTCCTCGATCCCCTTGACCACGCTGAGGAGGTCGGCCGCGGGGTAGAGACGCTCGCCGAGCTGCCGCAGCGTGGCGCGCAGGTGTGCCGACGGGACCGCCACCACGAAGAGCCGATGTGGCTCGGAGAGGAAGGCGTCATCGGTCGCCACCCGCAGGTTGGGCGGAAAGACGATCCCGGGCAGGTAGCGACGATTCTCGCGGATCGTCGCCAGCTCCTCGTTTGCCTGCGGCGTTCGCGCCCACAGGGTGACCGGTCGCTGGGCGGCCGCGAGCTTGACCGCCAGGGTGGTGCCCCATGCCCCGGCGCCGATGACCCCGATCTGGTCGGTCAACGCCGCCCGCTATTCGACCTTGATCGTTTCGCGCGGCTCCGGTGCTTCTGCTTCGGGCGCGTCGCCCATCTTTGCGATCCAGTGGTCGAGGTAGCTGCGCGCCGCCAGCAGCTGCTCCTTGCTGGCTGCCTTCAGGTGGCTGCGGGTCTCGTCGGGGAAGACGTTCCGCATCACCGCCCAGAAGGCGGTCTCAACGCTCGCGCGCGCATCCCAGCGGTTCGTGCGACGCTCGAGCTGCTCGATCCGTGCCTGAAGGTCATCGGTCATCTTGTCGTCCATGTGCCTTATCTCCTGTCTGGGTGCGGGGCGGGGCCTCGAATCGAATCTTCAGCACGTGATCGTCGAAGCGGGCGCCGCGGGTGGGTGCCTCGACCAGGGCGCGCGGGAGCACGAGGTTGCGCCGCCAGGTGCCGACCTCGATCAGGAGCTCATCCGCGTGGCGGGTCAGCGAGATCTCCTCCTTCATCGCGAACGGCAGCTCGACCGACAGGACGAATTCCCCATCGTCTCGCTTCACCGAGTAGGGGCGACCCCGGTAGAAGTGTACCGTCGGGTCGGTCGCGCGATACAGGGCCGCCCCGAGCTCGCCGAGCATCTCCAGGCCGACCACCTCGCGGTCGAAGAAGGGTGCACGCA
>JALYNS010000321.1 GCA_030773035.1 Chloroflexota bacterium | reverse complement strand
GGCATCGGCAAGGACGACTACGTCCACGTCATCATGCCGGTCCGGACCGCCTCGTAGCGAGCGACGGACCGATGACGGCGCGCCGGCACGCCGGCCCGCCCACGGGCGGAGCGGCTCTGTGCGTCTGACCCGGCTGCAGCTCGAGGACTTCCGCAGCTACGCCTCTGCCGAGCTGCATCCCGAGCCGGGGCTGACGATCATTGCCGGCCCGAATGGCGCGGGCAAGACAAACCTGCTGGAGGCGGTCTTCGTCGCGGTCACCGGCCGCTCGCATCGCGCCGGATCGGACGCCGAGATGGTGCGCCACGGCCAGCCGTTCGCCAGGGTGCGCCTCGATCTGGCCGGTCCGGATGGCGCAGCCACGTCGCGCGTCGAGCTCCTGCTGCCCGCCGACGAAGCGCCGGCGGACCTCCGAAAGCGCGTCTCGGTCAACGGGCTGGCACGTCGCGCATCCAGCATCGGCGACACCGTCCGGGTGGTCCTCTTCCGTCCCGAGGAGATGCTGCTGCTGGTGGGCGCCCCCTCCGAGCGGCGCCGCTTCCTGGACGCGATCCTGGCCCAGCGTCATCGGGCTGCGGCGCGCGACCTGGCCGACCTGGGGCGGATCCTCGCCCAGCGGAACGCCCTGCTGCGGGCCATCAGGCGCGAGGAGGCGGAGCCGGAGAACCTTGCCTTCTGGGACGAGCAGCTGGCCGACGCCGGCTCTCGGGTGATGCTCGCGCGGCTGGAGCTGGTGTCCGAGCTCGCGGCGCGCATCCCGCCGCTGCATGACGCTGTGGCGCCCGATGCGGAACGTGGCGAGCAGGTCCGCCTCGCCTATGAGGATACCCTCAAGGATGCGTGGCCCGAGCGGGACGCCGCGACGGGAACGTCCCCTTCGCGTGAGCAGCTGGCGGAGGCATATCGGCGCCGGATCCGGCAGGTGCGCGAGAAGGAGCTGTGGAACGGCGTCTCGCTGGTCGGTCCACATCGCGACGACCTGCGCATCGAGCTGGGCGGGCGGGAGGTGGCCACCCACGCCAGCCGCGGGCAGCAGCGCACGATCATCCTGGCCCTCAAGCTGGCGGAGACGGACCTGCTCGGGGCCGATGGCGCACCAACCCCGGTGGTCCTGCTCGACGACGTCTTCTCCGAGCTCGACGGGGATCGTTCGCAGCGGTCGCTGGAGCTCCTTCTAGAGCGGGGGCAGGTCCTGGTCACCATGGCTGACCTGGCGTCGCTCCCCGGCGAGCGCAGGGGCGTGACGATCTGGCAGGTCGGGGAGGGGCGCCTCTCGCAGGCGCCTCGCGTGGCGTGAGTCGCACCGAGGAGGCAGCCAGCGCCGTGCAGCGCGCGCTGGTGGCCTGCATCGGTCCGGGGGCCGCGGAGCAGATCGCCCTGGCCCAGGCCCGGCTCGCCTGGCAGGAGGTGGTCGAGTCCGCCGGGCTCGAGCGGGGCAGCATGTCGTCGCGCCTGATCGCCGTGGTTGGCGGGGCCGCGCAGGTCGAGGCCTCTGAGCCGATCCTGGCCCAGGAGCTGAACCTGCGCGGCGAGGCGCTCGCGTTCGCCGTCAACCAGCGCATGGCGGGGCGCCCGGGGGCGACGATCGTCCTTGCGCGCGTCACCGTTTCGGTGGCTCGTTCAGGGGGCGGCCGCTCCCTATAATCGGGCTCGTCGCCGTCCCTCGCTCGAGCCCCGCCGGATTCCGATGAGCAGTCGTCTGGCCACCCGCATCGGTCTATTGGCCGGCGAGGAGCGCGCCGCCGACGCCCTCGACCTGGTCCGCTTCCGCCAGCCCACGATGGGGGCCGAGGTGCGCACCAAGGGGAGCCTCTTCCTCCTCGCCCAGGTGACCGGCGGGGACGCCGCACTGGGACGCGCCGCAGCCGAGGCGCTGGCGGCGATCGAGCGCGATTACTACTACGACCTGTCGGCGGGCGCCACCGGTTCGATCGCAAAGGCGCTGGCGGCGGCCAACCGGCTGATCTACCACCAGCGGGCGCGCCTCGGCGTCGCAAAGCGCGGCGGCATCAGCATTGTCGCGCTGGTGGTCCGCGGGCGCGAGGGCCACGTTGCGAAGCTAGGCCCCGCCGCCGCGGTGATCGTCCGAGAGGGGCGGATGTTCGAGCTGCCGCCGCCGCCCTCGGTCGAGGAGGAGGAGCCGCGCGTGCGGCAGCGTCGCGTCGCCGACTCACTCGGCGAGGCGCTCGAGATCCAACCGTACACCTGGGAGGGGGAGCTGTCCGCTGCGGACCGGCTGGCGCTCCTGTCTCGCAACGTGGCGCAGGTGGTCGGCACCGAAGAGGTGCAGCGCGCGCTCGCGTCCCTCCGCCCGTCGGCCGCCGTCGAGCACCTGCACCAGCTCTTCCAGATCCGGGGCGGGCTCGGGTCGGACGGGATGCTGGCGATCGAGCTGGTCGAGCTGGCCTCCACGACCGCCACCCACCACCTCGAGCCGGTCCATCCGGACGAGGTGCTGGCAGGCCTGCCCGACCGCAGCCCGGTCCCGCTGGCCGACGCGATCGGTCGCTTCCTGCATCGCTGCGGCGATGCGATCGACGCGGCCCAGGCCGCCGCCGGGCGGGGGCTGCTGATCGGCGTGAACATGCTCCTGGCGTTCGTCCCTCGTCGTCGTGCTCAATTCCCGACGAGCATCCCGCGCACCGCCCTGCGGGACGAGAGCCGACGCCGCCGCCGCGGGCTGCTCGGGATCGGAGCCGTAGCCGCGCTCCTTGCCCTTGGGGCCAGCGTGGCGAACCTGCCGAACGCGCGCCCGACCGACGCCATCCTGCGAGCCTCGGTGGCGCGCGCCGCCATCGGCGACGCGCTCGAGCTCCTCGCCACGGTCGAGGAACGCGTGGACGGGCGCGACCTGGTCGACCGTGATCCGAGGCGCGCCGAGCGCCTCCTGGAGGACTCGCTTGCGGCCGTCGAGCGGGCCTCGGAGGCGGGGGTGCCGGTGGCTGCCCTGGATCCCCTCCGCAACCGCATCGAGCGCGGGCTCGACACGGTCTTCGCGGTGGAGCGCCTGCGGGCGGCGAGCCCCGTGACCGACCTGGCAGCCTTCACCGGCGCCGACCCGGTCGACATGGTGCTGGCCAGCGACGGCTCGCTGTGGGTCGCCGAGGTCGGGCGCGGGCGGGTGATCCGGATCGACCCGGTCACCGATGAGGCTGCCGTCGTGTATCGGTCCGGACAGGATTTCGATGGCGGCACGGCGGGCGCCCCCTGGATGATTGCCTCAGCGGCCACCGACGTGGTGCTGATCGACCGGGACCGGCAGGCGTGGCGATTTGACCTGGTGGAGCGCGAGCCCCATCGGCTTGGCCTGCGGGGCCTCGGCGAGGTGGCGGCAGAGAGCCGACTGCTGGCGGCCCTCCAGCACCGACCGCCACTCGAGATCTTCAACCTCTACCTGGTCGACGTGGGGAGCGACCAGGTCGTCAAGTGGTCTCCGGGCGACGTCATACCGGTGCGCTACCCCGGCCCGCCGGAGCCGTTCCTGGTCGAGCGCCCCGACCTCCCCCCCGCGTCGGCGCGCGACCTCTTCGTCGACGCGAACCTGTGGCTGCTCCAGGCTCGCACCGTGACGCGGGTCAACTTCGGCACGCCGCTCAACCAGGCGAACTACTCCCTCGATCCGCCACCGGACGCCAGCCTGCGGCCGACCCTCGACTATCGGCTGATCGACGGCGCCACCATCGGCGAGCGCGAGATGTTCTATGTCTACGACGCCGCCAATGCCCGGATCCTGTCGTTCCAGCGCGCCGACGGCGCCTTCGTGCGGCAGTGGCTGGCGCCGCGCACCGGCTCGACAGCCGGCCTGCTCGACGACGTGCTTGCGATCAGCGTCGCCTCGGTGGCCGACGGGCCGCCGGTCGCCTATCTGCTCACGCCGACCAGGATCGTCCGCGTCGTCCTCGAGTAGCCTCGTCTAGAATCGGCGCGTGAACCCAGGCGTCAGGCTGATCGAGATGATCGTCGAGAGCGTGCGTGTGCACATGCTCTCGAGCCAGCACGTGGTCATCCTGAAGGAGTCCGATCGCGAACGGTATCTGCCGATCTGGATCGGCCCCTCCGAGGCCAACGCCATCGCGATGCGGCTCCAGGGGCTCAACGCGGAGCGACCGTTGACCCACGACCTGCTGGTGAGCATCGTGGCCGCCCTCAATTCGAGCATCAGCCGGGTGGTCGTCACACACGTGACCGACGGCACCTTCCATGCCCGCCTCTACCTGGAGACGGCCGACGGCGGGGAGACGGAGATCGACTCGCGCACCAGCGACGCCATCGCCGTGGCGGTCCGCAACGGGTCGACCATCTACGTCGATGAGCGCGTGCTGGACGAGGCCGGCGTCGAGCCGGACAAGGCCGAACCAGGCGACGACCCGGACGAGCAGCTGGCCGTCTTCCGCGAGTTCGTCAACTCGCTCGACGTTGACCTGGAGGGTGGCGAGAAGGGCCCGCCGAGCGAAGAGCAGGGCGCCTGATCCTCTCAGTCCCGCCGGCTGAGCACCTCGTCGCGGCGCGTCCACAGGTCCCAGCGCAGCTTTGCCAGGTCGCGAAACGTGCGCAGGATCTTCTTGAAGCTGGCGCCGGTGTTGGTTCCGGCGGCACGGGGGTAGTGGTTGACCCCGACCTGAGCCATGCGCACGCCGCGCGCACGCAGCTTGATCAGCATCTCGGCCGACAGGAATGGCCCGTCGGCATCCAGCCGCAGGCCGTCGAAGACCTCGCGCCGGAAGAGCTTCATGGCGCAGTCGATGTCGCGCACGCGAAGGCCGAAGGCGACCGATACGATCGCGTTATAGGTCTTGGCGATGAAGATGCGGTGGAACGGGTCGCGCCGCTTGACCCGGAAGCCGATCACCGCGTCCACCGGCTTGCGCTCGTCAGCGAGGCGATCGAGCAGGCGGCTCATCTCGCGCAGGTCGAACTGCAGGTCCCCGTCGGAGAAGCAGATCAGCTCGCCTCGTGCGTTCTCAAAGCCAGCCTTGAGGGCGCCGCCGTAGCCGCGGTTCGGCTGGTGGTGGACGCGCACGCGTGGATCCGCGGCGGCCAGCGCATCGGCGAGCTCCGGGGTTCGGTCGGTCGAGCCATCGTCGACCGCCAGGACCTCGATCGAGGGGACCATCGGGCCGATCTCGGCCAGCGCCCGTCCGACGGTCTGCTCGATGTTCTCCTGCTCGTTGTAGGCCGGGAAGAAGAAGGTCAGGAATGGTCTGCTGGGAGGCTCCGGAACGGTCACGGGCCGTACCCTAACGCAACCGACCCGCTCCCGGGACCGTCCGGGACCCGGATGTATACTCTCGGCCACCTTGCCGTACGACCCACGCCGGCGCCGATGACGAGGTGCTGCCACCGATGACCCGCGACTCCGTCAGGGAGCGGGGCGCGAGGCCAATCGAACGCGGCCTGCCCTTCGACCCCGCGACCCTGGTCGTGATCCTGATCGTCCTTGGCGTGCTTCTGCGCGCCGCCGTTGGCGGCCTCTACATGCCGCTCAGCGGGTTCCGGATCGACGTCGGCGACTTCAACGCCTGGGCGCAGCGCCTCGCCTCCGGCGGCCCCGGCAACTTCTACGCCCCGGACTACTTCGGGGATTACCCGCCCGGCTACATGTACGTGCTCTGGCTGCTCGGCTCCATCGGGGAGTGGTTGAAGCCGGTGGTCGGCCTCCTGATCACCGGCGGGCTCGTGAAGATCCCGGGGATCCTCGCCGACGCCGGGGTCGCGTGGCTCCTCTTCAGCTACGCCCGCCGCTTCGGGAACGGCTGGCTCGGGTCGTGGAGCGGAGAGCGGATCGGCCTGGTGGCGGCCGTCATCTATCTCTTCAACCCGGGGACCATCTTCAACTCCACGGTCTGGGGCCAGGTCGACTCGGTCGGCGCTCTGGCGGCGATCGGGACCCTCTACCTCCTGGCTCGCGGCTGGACCGAGGCGGCCGCGGTCGGGGCGGTGATCGCCCTGCTCGTCAAGTTCCAGTTCGGGTTCCTGATGCCGGTGGTCGCGATCGTCGGCATCAAACGCCACCTCTTCGGTCGCTCGTCCGACCCCGAGCAGGA
The DNA here is from genome assembly GCA_030773035.1 of Chloroflexota bacterium. Lineage (GTDB taxonomy): Bacteria > Chloroflexota > Limnocylindria > QHBO01 > QHBO01 > CF-167. The sequence continues at coordinate 6,335 of JALYNS010000321.1, read as the reverse complement.
CGGCCGACGAGATCCGGTCCGCGTCCTCACCTCTCTTGCGGCGGGGCTCGCCACGCTGGTCCTGCTGATCCTGCCGTTCGGTTTCAGCGTCTGGAGCCCGTCCGACCCGGGGCGCAGCCTGATCGGCAAGTTCCTCGAGGCAGCCGACACCTACCGCGGCCTGACGATCAACGGCTTCAACCTGTGGCGCAATCCGGTCAGCGGGCTGGGCAACACCCTCCAATGGGGCTGTGACATCGCGCCGCCGTCCTGCGAGGGCGGGGTCGCCGTCATGCTCGGGGCCACCCCCATCACCTGGCAGCTGGTCGGGACCCTGCTCTTCACCGCCGCAGCCATGGTTGCCCTGTGGCCGATCGCGCGCCGAGACGATCCCCGGGGCCTCCTGGTCGGGGCGCTGGTGCTGGCGGTGGCCTTCTTTGCGCTGCCGACACGTGTGCACGAGCGCTACCTCTTCCCGGTCCTGGCGATCGGCGCCCTGCTCGTCGCCCGCTCGTGGCGGTGGGGAGTGCTGTATGCGGTGCTGACCGTCTCGTTCTTCGCAAACGTGTACTGGGTCTATACCGCCGACTGGTCGTTCGCGGGACCGGACGTCATGAACCCCGGGCTCTTCGGCAGGGCGATGCCGCGCGACCCGCTGCTGTCGACCATCGTCTTCAACGACACCGGGATCTACCTGCTCTCGTTCATGATCGTCGTCGCCCTGGGCTGGCTGCTGACCCAGGCGGTCGTCATGGCGGTCGGCGCGGACGAGCCCGTGCTGGCCCCGATGGTCCCTCTCCGCGAAGCGATCGGACAGGAGCCGCTGCTCGCCGCCGCGCCGCTCCTCGACGCGCCCCCCGGCCCCGCCCCGCCGGTCGATACCGTCCCCGTCCTCCCGCCCCGGCCCCGCTGGTCCGACAGGCTCCCCTCGTGGCTGCATCGCGATCCGGACGATCCCTATGCCAATGAGCCGCACCGGAGGCTCGATCGGCTCGACCTGGTGCTGCTGACCGGGCTGGTGCTGATCGCCTTCTTCTTCCGGCTCTGGCGGCTGGAGGTGCCACGCCACACGCACTTCGACGAGGTCTACCACGCGCGCTCGGCCACCGAATGGCTCGCTGACTGGCAGGAGGGCTGGACCCGCGACACCTACGAGTGGACCCACCCGCCGCTTGCCAAGTACCTGATCGCCGCAGGCATCGTCGTCGCGGATCCGAACAAGGTGGTTGGCGGGACCGATCTCGACGCCCCGGCCACCGTCCTGGCCGTCGCGCCGCAGCGCACCGCCTTCACGCGCCTCGCCTCGATCGCCTTCACCTCGTCGGGGAACGACCGGATCGAGGCGCGCGAGGTGCTCAGCGGGGACCTGGTCGCCGCGTGGAACGCGCCCGGCGAGGTTGCCAGCATGGCCTACGACGAGGACGGCAACCGGCTGCTGGTGGGGCTGGCAGGGAACGGATCGGTGTCTGCCTACGACCTGACCGCCTTCCTCGGCCAGCTCGGCGAGCGCGGGCCGCCGCCCGGGGTGGTGCAGATCGAGACCGGCCTGGCCGGGGTGAGCCAGATCGTGGTGCCGCGCGAGCAGAGCGTGATCCTCTTCGGCGGGCCCGACGGCATCGTCGAGGTCGAGCGCCAGACGGGCGTGCCATTGGCCACCTCGACCCTGGTGGCGAGCGGGATCGGCTACGTGCCGGCGACCGGCAGCGGCGACACCGCGACCGGCTCGCGCGTCGTTGCCATCGACCTTTTGCGCGGCAGCCTTGTGGTGCTGGACGGTGCCACGCTCGAGCCCGATGCGAAGCTCGTCGGCTCCGACGGCGAGATCCCGCTCGAATCGCCCCCGGTCGGGCCGCTCCTGGTACAGGGCAGCGGGACGAATCTCCAGGTCTGGGTCCCGATCGGACCGCTGCCGGCCGACGACGAGCACGGCGCGGTGGACGGCGGCCTCTCGATCTTCGACGAGAACGTGGGGCTGATCGACACCGTGGCGCTCCCCGGCTCGGCGTTGGCGATCGGCTGGCAGCGGGTCGCCAACATCGTCTACGTCGCGGGCCACGAGCAGGGCAGCGGGGCACCGGCGCTGTGGACGGTGTCTCCACTCGGCAACGGGGGCACCCAGAGCGCCGGCTTCGCCGCCTTCGACACGACACCGCTCCTCGGCGAGCCGCTGGCGATCGGGTTCGACATCAGCGACGACTCGCAGAGCGACGACCACGGGCTCGTGCTCGTCTCGACCGACACCGGCAGCGCCGGCCGGCTCGTCTCGGTGGACGCCGGCAGCAACGCCTTCGCCTGGCGCCTGGCCGGCATCCTCTTCGGCGCGCTCCTGGTCGGGATCATCTACCTCTTCGCCGCCACTCTCTTCTCGCGGCGCCGGATCGCGGTGCTGGCTGCCGCCTTCGTGACCTTCGACGGGATGAGCTACGTGATGAGCCGGATCGCCATGAACGACATCTTCGTGGCGACCTTTATCCTGGCCGCGTACGCGGTCTTCTGGCAGATCTGGTCAGGCCGATGGGGGCGCAGCGCCTGGTGGGCCTTGCCTCTGGTCGGCGTCCTGATCGGGCTGGCAGCGGCCACGAAGTGGGTGGGCTGGTACGCCCTCATCGGGCTCTGGGTGCTGGTCCTGGCCCGTTCCCATTTCGGCCGCTTCGTGCTCGTGGCGGGGATCGGCTTCATCACGGTCGTCGCCGGGTTTGGGGCGCCCTGGCCATTCCTGGTGGTGTGCGCGCTTGCCCTGCTGCTCGCGCTGGTGCTGGTCTGGCACAGGCCAATCCGCCTCGCTGTGGACGACCTGTGGGCCATGCCGGCGGTCGCGGTAGTGGCCGTGGCGATCGGCCTGCCGTTCACGATGGCCTACCTCTCGGTCGAGGGGCGGACGCCGCGAAGCGCGGTCGAGTACCTCTTCGCGTTCCTGGCGCGCGGCGCGCAGGCCGCCTGGCCGGCCTGGATCATGCTGGCGGTGGCGGGGCTCCTCATTCTGGCGCGCGCCTTCCGCTCGTGGCGCGACCCCGACAGCGACCGCCGCTGGTTCGCGCCGGGGGAGATGGCCGGCTTCGCCTGGCCGTGGGTCGGCGCCTGCCTGCTGATCGTGCCGCTGTTGATCTACTTCGTGGCCTACATCCCGTACCTGGAGCTGGGGCACGCCATCGCCACCGTGAACCAGGGGCCCGGTTACGGCTGGTCGCTGGACGAGATGCAGTCGCAGATGTTCGGCTACCACTTCGGTCTGCAGGCCGGGCACGCAGCCTCCTCGCCGTGGTGGAGCTGGCCGCTCGACCTGAAGCCGGTCTGGTTCTACAGCCATTCCTACGACAATCGGCTGCTGGCGGTCATCTACAACGGCGGGAACCCGATCCTCTTCTGGGCCGGCATCCCCGCCATCGTCTGGTGCGGGATCCTGGCCTGGCGCCGCCGCTCGCTGGCGCTGGTGCTCGTCGCTGCCGCTTTTGCCTTCCAGTACCTGCCCTGGACCCGGATCGAGCGGGCCACGTTCCAGTACCACTACTTGACCGCGGTCCTGTTCGCGATGGTTGCGGTCGCGTACCTGGTCGACGAGGGGCTGCGGTCGTGGGCGTATCGATCACTGGCGATCGCCTTCCTGTTCGCCGCGGTGCTCGCCGGGCTGCTCATCTTCCCGCTCGGCTCAGCGCTGGCCATGCCGGACTGGTACGTGAACGCGGCCAGGGCCCTCGCCCCGTGGAACTATGCCTTCCAGTTCCCCAACCCGCCAACAGGAGACCGCGGACCGCTCATCAGCGCCGATAGCTTCAAGCTCGCCGCAGGCACCCTCGTTTCGCTCGGTGCGGCCGCATTCGGCCTTTTCGGACGCGACCTGAATGCCGCTCGCGCGGCCAAATCCGCCTCAGCTGGGGCGCCGCCGCATGGCCGCGAACAGGAGGAGCAGCCCCAGCACGACGAGCCCGAGAGGCCAGAGGCGCTCGAGGTCGACCGCGGGGAAGTATTCGCGGGCGAGGAAATAGCCCCCCAGGCCGATCAGGATCAGTCCGACGACCCACGACCCACCTCCTGAGTCTCGCCTGGCCCGGCGCGCGGGCTGGGCCGACCAGGTCGACGCGGACGCATCGGCCGGCTGACCGGTCACGGGGTCCGCTCCGTCTGCCGGCTTGCCCGATGACAAGGTCCCCTCCGGCACCACGATCCACATCACGATGTACAGGACGAGGAAGACGCCACCGGTGATGATGGCCAGCAGGGCCCACACCACCCGCACGATCGATGGGTCGGTGTCGAGGTACTCGGCCACGCCGCCCGCGACGCCGCTCATCACCCGCTCGGTTGGCGACTTGTAGAGGCGCCGGTTCATGAGCATCCTTCCTCGGGGTTCAGGGTGAAGCTGCCGGCGTTCCCGCTGAGCTGGATGCTGACCTGCTCGCTGGCAGCCGCGTACCCAGGCGTCGACCAGGTATCGCCGTTCTGCAGCAGGCCAGAATCGTCAAGGTTCGTGGAGAAGGTGATGTTGGGATCGCTCGTCACCTGGAGCGCCACGTCACCGGTGGTGCACAGCTCGATCGATCCAGCATTCACGCTCAGCGCCGCGCTCATCTCCATCGCGGAACCGATGACGATCGAGGCCGAGCCGGCGTTGAGCGACAGGTCGAGTTCATTCACCTGCGCGTCGGTCAGGACAAGCGTGACCGAGCCGGCGTTGGGGTGGAGGGAGACGGTGGTGAACCGGCCGCCGCCGAGATCGATCGTCGTCTCCGCGGCGTTCGGACTGATATCGAGCTGGTAGCTGGTCCGGGTCGGGAGGCTTACGATCCAGCGCTGCCGCCCGGCTCCCCACCCGCGGTCGCCCTGGCCCGCCTCGATCTCCAGGCGATCGCCGGACGCGGTGATCCTGGCGGGGTCGCCGCCGACACGGCCGCTTTGGACGGTCCAGTCGACATCGTCGGTGGTGGCCAGGTCCAGGGTCCCGCAATTGAAGTCGAGCAGCACCTGCGCCTCGTCGCCGAACGCACCATTGCGGGTCACGAGCGTTGCCGGCTCCGACCCGCCGCAGCTGGCGATCCCCGGCCCGACCGCGATCAGCGCGCCGCCGGCCGTGCCGACTACCAGCGCGGCGACGATCGTGCCGACGATGGCGGCCGGGGTCCGCGACAGCAGAATCGAGAGGCCGATGGCGACCAGGATCAGCGGCCATAGCCGCCACGCCCCGGCGAGCAGCTCGCGGTCGATGTAGCCCTGTTGCGCGGCGAGCGCGACCGCCCCGCCGGTGATCAGTGCGAGGCCCCAGAAGAGGAGCCCCCGGTTGTAGTTCATCTCATCCCCTCACGTTCGCGGGCATCCTGACTCTAGCACCCGTCCGACTCACCGGCTTGACACCGCGGGAAGCCGGGTCGTAGACTCCCGCGGCGGCCCCGACCTTGCCTCACTCCCGTGTGGTGCCGCCCGGCCAACCTCTCAACGAGGACGTGTATTCCAGCCATGAGACTCTCGCACAGCGCCCGAATCGAGCGCCCCGCGACGCCTATCAACGGCGCCGACGGCGGGAGATCTGCGCCCCCCTCGAGCTGATGCCAGGCGGCAGGGCCGCCAAGCACACGCCACGAGCCGTGGGCCAGATCGGGTCCACGGTTTTTTGATGCTCGCCACGGGCGAGGAGCAAGAGCCGCGGACCGCGCAGGAACCGCGGCTCTTCGCATGAATGAGAGAGGACAGACCGAGCAAGGCAATGCCAGCTGACGACAAGGAACCCGACATGACCAGCGTGCTTGAAGAACCGAAGACCGATGTCGCGCGCCAGGCTGCAGCGGCGCCGTCACGCACTCGCCGTGCCCTGTCGGACGATGGCGTCCCGGCCCTGCTCGTCGAGCACGTGACCAAGCGCTTCCTGGTGGGGCGCAAGAAGAAGCCGGTGATCGCCATCAACGACGTCTCGATCCGCATCCGGCGGGGCGAGATCTACGGCGAGCTGGGGGCCAACGGCAGTGGCAAGTCGACCCTGATCCGCCTGGTCAGCACGCTGCTGACCCTCGATACGGGGCGGGTCGAGGTGTTCGGCGACGACATCGAGCGAGACGAGATGAAGGTCAAGCGCGTCATCAACCGGGTGAGCGTGGACGCGGCCTTCTTCAAGAAGCTGAGCCCTTTCGAGAACCTGGCCTACGCGGCGCGCCTGTACGGGATGGATCCCAAGCCGGCGCGGACGGAGGCGATCCGGATCCTGGGCAAGCTCGGCATCGGTGAGAAGCGGCTCGGTCGTCCGCTGGAGCAGATGAGCCGGGGGATGCAGCAGAAGGTCGCCATCGCGCGAGCCCTGCTGACCAGCCCGACGCTGCTCCTCCTCGACGAGCCGACGACCGGCCTCGACCCGCGGTCGAAGCTGGACGTGC
>JALYNS010000320.1 GCA_030773035.1 Chloroflexota bacterium | reverse complement strand
CCCTTGTGCTCTTCATACGCGCGCAGCACCTCGACCCGGGGATCCGTGCGCACGGCGGAGAGCGTCGCCGATGCGGCTGCCGCGGTACCGCCGGGATCTGGCTCAGGGGTGACGCGATGGGCCATTTGGGATACGACGCCGGAGCGGGGTTTGCGTTGCATCCTACCCCGCGAAACGGGCTATCCCGGGATCATTGCCCGGTCACTGCTCGGACGAGTCGGCGGGACCGTGCAGTCCGGAGCCAATGGGGGCCAGGGTGAGGCCGAAGACGCGGGCCAGCTCATCGGTCAGGCGGGCTTCGACGGCGCCCATGTCGACCGGGTGCCCCAGCTCGCGGGCGAGGGTGGTGACCTCCTTGTCGGCGATCCCGCACGGGATCATCTCGGTGAACCAGCGCGGGTCGGTGTTGACGTTCAGCGCCAGGCCGTGCGTGGTCACCCCGCGACGCACGCGCACCCCGATGGCGGCCAGCTTGCGCATCCCCTCCACCCAGATCCCGATGAGGCCATCCTCGCGATGCGCCTCCACGCCGAAAGCCGCGGCGGTGGCGATGACCGCCTCCTCCAGGGAGCGGACGTATCGGCGCAGGTCGAGTGGGTCGCGCAGCTCGACGATCGGGTAGGCGACCAGCTGCCCGGGGCCATGGAAGGTGATGTCGCCACCGCGGTCGACGCGGACAAATTCGGCGCCGATCTCCCGCAGCCGCTCGGGCGTGGCCAGCAGGTTGGCCTCGTCCCCGCCGCGCCCGATGGTGTAGACCGGGAAGTGCTCGACCAGCAGCAGCCGATCCCCGATGCGCCGGCTGCGCCGCTGCTCGGCCAGCTCGTCCTGGAGCTCCCAGGTCGGCTGGTACGCGACCGTGCCCAGCCGCTCGACGGTGAGCAGCCCGCCGTGCGCGAGGAGGAGTGGCTTGGCGTTGCTGGCCGGATGGAACGGCGCGTTGCGGCGGGGGCGCTTCAGCGTGGACCCGAGATTGTCGCCGCCCTTCGGGGGACGGCTGATGTCGCGCATCTGGACCATGGCGTCGGGCTTCAGACCGTGGCTGTGCCGCGGCCGCCGCGCACGCCCCGGAGCGCCTCGATCATGCCCAGGTGGCGGCTGACGTGGGAGAGGTGCCTGATCAGCGAGTCCTCGACCGGGGCCGTCCCGCCAAGCAGGTCATCGGCGTCTCGGAGGATCGTCTCGTCATCCAGCGCGCCCACCGCCTGCTCCAGGTCGGAGAAGGCGCCACGCAGATAGGTCGCCAGCTGGTCGCGGCCGGGGAAGGGGAGAAGCGCGGCATCCTCGTCGGGCATCTCCGAGCCGGTGTCGCCCTTGCCTTGCTCGGCGGGGAACTCCCACTTGGTGGTCAGGCCCTCGCGATGCCAGCGCTGCACATGGCCGCTGACCGCCTCTGCCCAGCGGTCCGCCCATCGGCCCGTGTGCCACAGGTGGAAGGCGATCGAGGGTGAGGTCGGGCCGGGGTCCCAGGCGAGGTCCTCATCGGTGCAGGCCTCCGTGGCTTCGACAAGGTGCTTGTGCGTGATCGCCATGCGTCCCGCCAGGTTGGAGACGTGGTCGCGGTCGGCCATCAGCTCGCCACCGACACTGCGTCGGGCACCTGCTCGGCGGCGTGGTACGAGGAGCGCACCAGGGGCCCCGACTGCACGTGCCGGAACCCCATCTCCAGCCCGATCCGCCGCAGCGCCACGAACTCGGCCGGGGTGTAGTACTTGTGCAGCGGCAGGTGCTGGCGTGACGGTCGCAGGTACTGGCCGATGGTCAGCACGTCGATCTCCGCCTCGCGCAGCAGCGCCAACGCCTCGCGCAGCTCGTCCCACGTCTCCCCCAGGCCGACCATCAGGCCGGTCTTGGTCACCATCGGCTCATGACCGATCTCGTTGGCGATCCGGCGACCGATGGTCAGCACGGAAACGCTGCGATCCCAGCGGGCGCGCCTGCGGACCGGGCGCTGGAGGCGCGGCACGGTCTCGACGTTGTGGTTGAGGATGTCCGGCTGGGCCTCCACGACCATGCGGATATCGGCCTCGCGGCCGTTCAGGTCAGAGATGAGGACCTCGATGCTGGTGGCGGGGGACTCGCGGCGGATGGCGCGGATGGTCTCGGCCACGACGCCCGCACCGCCATCGGGCAGGTCGTCGCGGGCGACCATGGTGATGACCGCGTGCTTGAGGCGCATGGCGGCGGCTGCCTGCGCGACACGCCTTGGTTCGTCGAGGTCAGTGGTGGGCGGTCGTCCGGTGTCGATGGCGCAGAAGCCGCAGTTCCTGGTGCAGACGCTTCCGAGCACCATGAACGTGGCCGTGCCGAGCGCCCAGCACTCGCCCTGGTTTGGGCAGCGGGCCTCCTCGCAGACGGTGTGCAGGTCCTGGCTGCGCATGATGCGGCTCACCTGGGCGTAGGTTTCGCCTGAGCCGATGCGGACCTTCAGCCACTCCGGCCGCCGACCGCCGGGTCCGGCGTTCTCCGGGATCGGGTCGCCCGGGAAGAGCGTGCCTCCCTCGAGCCCCGGGCCGCCGGGATACATCACCTCGGACGGGGAGTGGTGGCCTGCGCCCTCCGGCTGGTCGAGCACCGAGAGCTCGCCGAGGGCCGAGAAGTCGCGCTGCGGGTCGACTGCCACGTGGGGAGTCTACCCAAGGGGGCACTGCCTGTCGCCGCCCGGGCCGCCTGGACGGCGAATGGGGCCGTTCGGCCCATTCCCCGCAGCTGGATCCTTCCTAGGCTCAGCCGGTGAATGAACGCCGTGCGCCGCTCGTTCTGGTCGTTGATGACGAGCAGCCGATTCGCGAGCTGGTCCGCACCTACCTCAAGGCTGAGCAGATGGACGTGATCGTGGCCGAGGACGGCCCCGCGGCCGTGGAGGCCGTCCGTGAGCACCGGCCCGATGTCGTTGTGCTCGACGTCATGCTCCCCGGCATCGACGGGATTGAAGTCTGCCGGCAGATGCGAGCCTTCAGCGATGCCTACGTCCTGATGCTGACCGCGCGCGGCGAGGAGGTGGACCGCGTGGTGGGCCTGAACATCGGCGCCGACGACTACCTCGTGAAGCCCTTCTCGCCCCGTGAACTGGTGGCGCGCATCAAGGCGCTGCTGCGCCGGCCACGCGCCGGTTCAACGGTCCCGGGTCCGGCTGGCCTGACCGTGGATCCCCAGCGCCACCTGGTCGCGGTGGACGATCGGCCCATCTCCCTGACGGTGATCGAATTCGACCTGCTGGCCACTCTCGCCCGCGACCCCGGCACGGTCGTGACCCGCGAACAGCTCCTCGACCGCGTCTGGGGGCAGGACTTCATGGGCGACGACCACCTGATCGACGTCCACATCGCGAAGCTTCGCGGCAAGCTCGGCGACGACCCGGCGGAGCCACGCTTCGTCGAGACGGTGCGTGGCGTCGGCTTCCGCCTGCGGGACCGATGAACCTTCGCCCGCGTCGACTTCGTGGTCGGCTGCTGATGGCCAACCTGATCGTGGCGGGCGCCACGCTGGGCACCGTGCTGATCGGCGTCAGCCTCATCGGGCCGGGCTACTTCCAGGATGCCATGGGCCACCGCCCCGGTGACGCGATGGGTCAGGCGATGGACGCGGCCACGCTGAACGCATTCCAGGAAGCGGTCCGCACCGCGTTGGTGGCGGCCGCCATCACCGCCCTGGTGGCGGCGGTCGTCGTGTCACTCGCCCTTTCGACCCGCATCGCCGAACCGGTGACCCGGCTGGTCGATGCCGCGCGGCGCATCGCGGCGGGCCACTACGCCGAACGGGTTCCGCTTGTCGCGGAAGGCGAGGTCGGAGAGCTGGCATCGGCCTTCAACCAGATGAGCACCTCGCTGGAGGCGACCGAGCGGCGCCGGCTCGAGCTGGTCGGCGATGTGGCACACGAGCTGCGCACTCCGCTCACCACGCTGGACGGCTACCTGGAGGGGCTCCAGGACGGGGTAATCGAGCCAACCCAGGAGACCTGGACACTGCTGCGCACCGAGACCGGCCGCCTGACCCGCCTCATCGGCGATCTGGGCGACCTGTGGCGAGCGGAGGCTCGGCAGCTGCCGTTGCGCAGCGAGCCCGTAGACGTGGCGGCGCTTCTGCCCGAGGCCGCGGAGCGCCACGCCGCGGCGGCAGCCGCCCGGCAGGTCGTCCTGCGGGTCGAGACCGGCTCGCCGGCCGTCGCCATGGCGGATCGCGATCGGCTCGTGCAGATCATCGGCAACTACGTCTCAAACGCCCTGCGGTACGCCCCCACGCCATCAACGGTGACGCTTTCCGTCGCTCGCCGCGGCGACGAGGTGGTGATGGCCGTCCGTGACGAGGGGCCAGGCCTGCCCGACGACCAGCTTGCCCATCTCTTCGACCGCTTCTACCGTGCCGACCCATCCCGTTCCCGCGCGCTCGGGGGCTCGGGGATCGGCCTGGCCATCGTCCGGGCGCTGGCCGAGGCCATGGGTGGACGAGCCTGGGCCGAGAGCGGCGGGCCGGGATCTGGCTCCGCGTTCTTCGTGGCGCTGCCGGCCGCTTGACCGAATCTTGACCTCATCGTGTCCCTGGCGCCCATGCGCTCCGGATCCGGCCACCACACCCTTATCCCGGTAGCTGTGATGACTCGCAGCACAGACAGGAGACGGGGCGATGATGACCGGGGACTGGGGAATGACGATCGGGGGCTGGATCTGGATGGCGGTTTGGGTGCTTGCCCTGATCGTGATGGTCTGGCTGCTCGTGTCCCCTGGCAACCGACGACAGAAGGACGACGACCCGATCGAGATCCTGCGTGGTCGGTTCGCGAGAGGCGAAATGAACGAGGAGGAGTTCCGCCACGCGCGGGACATCCTCACCTAGAGAGGTTCAGAACAATGTCCAGGAAGTTGACTGCGGCGATTGCCGCGGCTGCGTTGGCTGTCGGCGTGCTGCTGGGCGCCGTTGGCGCCGTTGTGAGCGGAGATGGCGATTTCAAGGGAATGATGGGATCGCGTGGTGACGTTCAAGGTGACGCGTCGCACATGGCGTCGCACATGGGGTCGCACATGACCACCGCGCAGATGAACCAGATGATGGGCGGCTCGATGGACGAGCTGATGGACAACATGATGGGCCCGGGATTCGGCATGGGGTCGGGGCTGCATCAGCAGCATCACGGGGCCCAGCCATGAGCTCCAAGGGGGACACCGGGCGCGTCCAGCGCCACCGCTCCCTCGAAGAGGGTGACCGCGGCGCCCGGTGGCGATACGCGGCCGGGGCGGCGATCGCCGTTGTAGTGCTGGGCGCCGGCATGTTCCTGGCGTTCGGCGACTTTCTGGGACGCCCCGATGCCGACACGACCTCGGCCACGCCGGTGCGCATGAGCATGGCCGGCTTCGATCCCCAGATCATCACCGCCAAGGCGGGCAGCGATATCGAGCTCGAGCTGTGGACGACCGATGGCGCCATTCATCTGGAGGGCGGGGTCCACACCGTGATCAGCGACGAGCTGGGCATCTACGAGGAGCTGGCGGCCGAGTCACGCCGAACGGTCACGCTCCGCATGCCGACCGCTCCAGGCGACTATGACATCTACTGCGACACCTGCTGTGGTGGCAAGGACAGCCCGACCATGCACGGCAAGCTGCGGGTGGTCGCGTAGGTGACGCTTCCCCACTTACCGGCTGCCCGCCGGCTCGACCTGCCGGCTCCCGCGATCGTCCTTGCCGTCGCGCTCGGGAGCGTGGCCCTGGTGGCGTCGGCAACGATCGCGGTCTCCTCGTTCGATTCCGCGCTCTTCGGGGGCCTCACGGTCCCGACCGTGTTGGCCGCGGGCGTGGTCGATGGCCTCAATCCCTGCGCCTTCGCGTTGCTGGTGCTGTTCGCTACCTACACCCTGACGCTTGTCAACAGCGTGACCGCCTCCGGCAGCCCCACCGCCCTGGCGCGCCGGCGATTGCTGGGTGCAGGCTCGCTCTACGTGGGTGCCGTGTGGATCACCTACTTCCTCATCGGCCTCGGGCTCTTCACGTTCCTCGCGTGGCTGGGCGAGGACCACCTCGTCACGCGGATCGCGGCCATCCTGGCGCTGGTCATGGCGCTCTGGATGGTCAAGGACATCCTGCTGCCCGGCTGGGGCCCGGCGCTGGCTGCGCCGCATGCTGCACACGGCTGGATGCATCGGGCGATGGAGCGCGGCGGCCTCGGGGGGATGCTGTTGGCCGGCGTGCTGGTTGGCATCTGCACCGTGCCGTGTTCAGGAGCGATCTACATCGACATCGTGGCGGTGCTCCACGCCTCGGGCGGCGGGACCACCGGCCTGGCTCTGCTGGCGCTCTACAACCTCGCCTACATCGTGCCGCTTTTGGCGCTGCTGGTCGTGGTCAGTGATCGGCGCATCCTCGGCCGGGTGGGCCGCTGGAATCGCGCCAACTCGCCGTGGGTCAAGGCCAGCCTGGCGCTAGCCGTGATCGTGATGAGCCTGGGTCTGCTGATCACCCTATAGCAAGAGGTTCCCCGCATGCGTCGTCCCCTGATTCCTCTCCTCGCAGTCCTCGCCGTCACCCTGGCCGCGTGTTCCTCGCCCGGGGCGGCCGGCACCGCTTCGCCCTCCAGTGGCGGGTCGCCGCGCGTCGTCGCCGTGACCATGACCGATGAGTTCCGATTCGTGCCCGCCCAGTTCAGCTTCTCGGCCGGCGATACGGTGCGGTTCGAGGTGACCAACGCTGGCACGATTCAGCATGAGTTCTTCATCGGGGACACCAATGCCCAGGGCGCCCACGAGGCAGAGATGGTCGATGGCGGGATGGCTCATGACGAGCCGAACGGGATCAGCGTCGATCCAGGCGGGTCGAAAGTGCTTGAGCACACCTTCGCGGCTGCGGGGGCGGTCGTCATCGGCTGCCACGAGCCCGGGCACTACGACGCTGGCATGGTCGCCACAGTCTCCGTGGACTGAGCGATGCCACGCCTGCGATGGTTGATCCCGATCGCGATCGGCATAGCCCTCCTGCGGACTGAGCTGCCCATCCGCATGATCCGCCTGATCGACCAGCGGCTGGCGCTCTTCGCGCCCCGCGGTGCGCGGGCGTACAGCATTGCGGCACCGCCTCTGCTGGCCGGTCTGTATCGGGCGGTCGTGGCGGACCTCACGGCGCTGCACGCCGACGGCGCTCGGGTCGTGGACATTGGCTCAGGCCCGGGATCCCTCCTTGCCGAGCTGGCAGAGGCGCTGCCCTCGGCGCGGTTGACTGGCATCGAGCCGGCCGGTGAGATGCGCCAGATCGCGCAGGAACGGCTCGTCGCAGCGGGCCTGGCTGGTCGGGTTACCGTCCTCGAGGGCAGCGCGGAGGCGATCCCGGTCGCCGACGGCTCGGCCGATGTCGTCGTGTCAACCCTGTCTGCGCACCACTGGACTGATCCTGTGGCAGCGTTCCGTGAGATCGGGCGCTGCCTGGCGCCTGAGGGAGAGGCACGCGTCTATGACGTCCGCTTCGCGGCGTTCAGCGCTCGCGAGCTGCGGCGGCTGGCTGCGGCGGCGGGATTCGATCCAGGAATGGTGCGGCGAGAGGTGCTCGACGTGCGGATCGGCCCGTTGCGACCGTTCGCGGTCGCCGTCTGGCCCGCCCGGCGCCCGGCGCCAATTGACACCTCCGTGATACTGGCGGGGAGTATCTAGCGAGACGTCCCGGGACGATGGATCACACCCAGCACAACGGCGCGGCGTCCCAGTCGCGCGTACCGGACCCCAGGGCGCGCAACCCCCATTCCGGGCACGACAAGCATGCGGGGCACGACCCCGAGGCATTTCGCCGCCAGTTCTGGATCGTCCTCGTCCTGACCATCCCGGTGGTGATCTGGAGCGCCGAGGTCCAGGACTGGCTCGGCTACCACGCGCCGTCGTTCATCGGCTCCGAGTGGATCCCACCTTTGCTCGGAACGGCCGTCTTCCTGTACGGCGGGTGGGTCTTCCTGAAG
>JALYNS010000319.1 GCA_030773035.1 Chloroflexota bacterium | reverse complement strand
CCATGAGCAGCCGTCCCAAGCCTGTGCCCCGATGCCCGGCTGCGACGATCACGTCGAAGATCATCGCGAAGCACGTGCGGTCCGTCAGGACCCGTGCGAACGCCACGAGCCGATCGCTGCCCTCGTCCACGAGCCCGATCGCCAGATCGCTGTGGCGCACGAGTGTCCTGACGTCGTCGGCTCCGGTCGGCTGCCCACCATTTCGCGCAATACAGGTCGAGGAGTTCCCGGATGCGGGCGTCCTCGATGCGATCGATTTCGATCACGGCGCCTGTCGACCCGGGCCTACTCGGGCAGATCGAGGCGCAGCTGGCGGGCGTCGCGCAGGTAGACGTGGCGGATCTTCCGCTCCGGGGGCGCGTAGCAGTGGATCATCACGCGAACGCAGCGCGGCATGGAGCCGACGACCGGGATCTCCTGGCTGCACAGAAGCGGCACGTTGGCGAGGCCGATCGCCCTGGCGGCCACCGCGGGGAAGTCCGAGATCAGGTCGTGCGTGACGGTGAAGAAGATGGAGACCAGGTCGTCGTGGGCCAGCTCGTTTCGCGCCAGGATGGCCAGCAGGAGCTCGCTCGTGCCCTGGCGGATCTCCTCGCTCGTGTCGGCGGGCACCGTGATGGCCCCGCGGATCGCCCGAAGGACCGGTGGGGTCATCGCTCCAGCTCCACCAGACGCCCCAGACGGCGCAACTCCTCGACCGTCAGCGGACGCCACTCCCCCGGACGAAGCCGGCCGGCGCCCAGCCCGGCGTAGCGGGAGCGGTACAGCCGCGTCGTCGGGTGGCCGACCGCCTCGCACATCCGTCGCACCTGCCGGTTTCGCCCCTCGGTGATCTGGATGCGAAGCCATGTCCCGCCCGGGTGCAGCCGCTCCATCTTCTCGACCTTCGCGGGATGGGTCATCCCGTCGTCCAGCTCGACGCCATTGCGAAGCAGACGGATCGTCTCGGCCGAGACCCGTCCCTCCACGAGCGCGTCGTACACCTTCGGCACCTCGAAGCGCGGGTGCGTCAGGCGGTGGGAAAGCTCGCCGTCGTTGGTGATCAAGAGCACGCCGCTCGAGTTGAGGTCAAGCCGGCCGACCGGGTACAGGCGCACGTCCGACGGCATGCCTTCGCGCACTGTCGGACGGCCTTGGGGATCCGTCACCGTCGAGACGGTGCCGACCCGCTTGTTGAGCAGATAGGTCCGCGTCTCCTCGGCCGCCACCCGGCGCCCGTCAACCGCGAGGTCGTCGCCGTCGGCGACGTCCTGGCCGATCGTGGCGAGGCGGCCGTTGATGGTGACACGCCCGGCCTCCACCATCTTCTCGGCCGCCCGCCGGCTGGCGACTCCGGCCAGGGCAAGCGCCCGCTGCACCCTCATTCGCCGTCCGCGCGCGATGGCGGCGGCACCCCGCGAAGGCCCGTTGGCGCCTCGGACAGGTGGCCGGCCTCGATCAGGCGCGCGCGGAGCGCCTCGGCCTGCGGGCCGGAGAGCTCGAACCGCTCCATCGGCGGGAGATCGCCCCCGTCACGAAGCCCGAACCGCACCTGGAACGCCCGTGTCGTTCGATACCGCATCGCGCCGGTGGACGCGCCACGGCCGGCTTCCTCGAGCAGGCCGCGGTCGACCAGGTTCGCGACCGTGGAGTCGACCGACACCCCGCGCAGGCGCCCGATGTCGGGTCGACTGACGGGCTCCAGGTACGCGATGACAGCCAGGGTCTCGAGTGCGGCCGGCGACAGGCGGTCCTCGGGTGGCCGCCGGCGCAGGCGGTCGCACACGTCCTCCAGGTCCGCCCGGGTGCGCAGGGCGAACCCGCCGGCGATCTCGGCGATCTCCAACCCGCCGGCCTCGGAATGGCGCTCCATCACCTCGACGATGCCCGCCCGTGTCACCTCCCGATCGGCCTCGACCAGGCCGGCCAGCACGTCGAGCGCCAGCGGCTCCGGGCTCAGAAACAGCAACGCCTCGATCTTCCGTGCGGTCTCGGTCACCGGCGGGCGATGGTGATGTCGCCGAACTGAACGGCCTGGCTCAAGCGCACCTCGCCACGCCTGGCAAGCTCCAGCGCCGCCACCAGCGTGAGCGCCTCCTCCAGCGGGGTGCGCCCGTCGACGACCGCGTCGAAGCTGACCTCGCGACCCGCGGCGAGCGCGTCGCGCAGCCGGCCCAAGAGCTGGGGCATGCTGACGCGCGCCTGCCCCATGTGCGTGAGCGATGGCTCCGGTCGTGCGTGCAGCATGCGCTGCAGCGCCTCGACCAGCTCCCGCGGGTCGGCCTTGGGC
>JALYNS010000318.1 GCA_030773035.1 Chloroflexota bacterium | reverse complement strand
GCCCAGCACGGCTCGGGCCTCCGCGAAGGCGGCAGAGTAGTCGACGCGCTCGGGGTTGTCATCGATGAATGCCGCACTCGCGGCGACCCGCTCGGGAGTGAAGAACCGCTGGTCGAGATCCCCGTGGAGCGGGAGCACGGCGTCGATCAGGACGATCCCGCTCACGTTCTGCGGGTGGAGGCCCGCATACATCAGGGCGATCTCGCCCCCAAAGGAATGCCCCACCAGGACGACCGGTGTCTCGATGCCGACGGCAGAGATGACGCCGTCGAGCTCGTCCGCGCTGTCGGTGATGGAGTGGCGGTCGGGGTCGGTGGAGCTGGCGCCGACGTTCACCCGGTCGTAGCTGCACACGCGGTGATCGGTCTCCAGGTCGGCGCGGACCTCGTCGAACGTTCCCTGGGTCACGGTCAGTCCATGGATCAGCACGACGGTGGGACTTCCCGATCCACCACAGACAACCGACAGCTGGTGGCCCTGGACCTCGAACGAGTCGCGGATCGCTGGCGAGGTGCAGCCCGCCGCCACCATCAGGACGGCCGCAATCCCGAGCACCGCTGCGCGACGCATCTCGCCGAGCATCGTACGGTCGCAGTTCCACCGCAACAAGCCGTCCGTGGGGGCGCCGCTACTTTCCGACCCGCCGGACTCCCGGCGATTCGACCTCTCGGGGCCCGCGGTAGCCCGGGTGGGCATTGTGAGCGCCACGCCTGTCATACCCGGTAACCGATAGTTCGCTCCTGCTGGGTTGATGTTGATGGGCGCGCGGCCCGCACGTGATTCGCGCGTGTAGTCACGCCCCTCGCCCGGGAGTAGGCTGGGCGCGTGGTTGGCCGGGGAGGGACGACGCAGCGGCTCGGGAGCGTGCTGGTCGGCGCCGCACTGGCGTTGGTGGTCAGCGGGTGCGCGAGAGCATCACCATCGCTGACTGAGAGCAGTGGGCCGTCTGCGTTGCCGGGACCGACCACGACCCCCGACGGGACCGCCATCGGAGGAATGATCGAGGCTCGCTACGATCACACGGCCACGCTGCTGTCCGACGGCACGGTGCTGGTGGTGGGCGGCTTTGACCTCAATGGCTATCTGGCTTCCGCCGAGGTGTACGACCCCAGCAGCAGATCCTGGACCGCCGCCGGGAACATGATCGAGGCCCGCACCGAACACACCGCAACGCTCCTGCCCGATGGACAGGTCCTCGTGGCGGGCGGCTACGGCACCAACGGCTACCTGGCGTCCGCCGAGCTGTACGACCCCATCACCCGGTCGTGGACCACCACCGGGAACATGATGGAGGCCCGCTACGATCACACGGCCACGCTGCTGACCGATGGCACTGTGCTGGTGGCGGGTGGCTCCAGCGGCGGCGCCGCGGATCTGGTTGCCTTTGCCTCGGCCGAGCTGTACGACCACATCACCCGGTCGTGGACCACCACCGGGAACATGGATTCGGCCCACAATCGTCACTCGGCAACTCTCCTGCGCAATGGCGAGGTGCTGGTGGCGGGCACCGGTGAAGGCGACATCGTTGGTGAGCTCTATGACCCCACCAGCCGGTCATGGACCGCCACGGGGAAACTGGCCGGAATGCACTTGGATCACACGGCCACGCTCCTGTCCGACGGCAGGGTGCTCGTAGCCGGCGGGTGCTGCGACGAGGTGGAGGCCACCCAGGGGCTGGCCTCCACCGACCTGTACGACCCCCAAGACGGGTCCTGGGCCACCACCGGGAGCATGGAGAGGGGCCGTTACGGTTACACCGCCACGCTCCTGCCCGGTGGCCAGGTGCTGGTGGCAGGCGGCTACGGCAGCAACGGCTCCCTGGTGTCCGCCGAGCTGTATGACCCCATCACCCGGTCGTGGACCAGCACGGCGAGCCTCATCGAGGATCGCGGCGGCCACACGGCCACGCTCCTGGCAGATGGCAGCGTGCTGGTCACGGGCGGCCTCGGGACCAGCAGCAGTCCACTGGCCTCCGCCGAACTGTACGACCCGCAAAGCGAGTCCTGGGCCACCTCTCAAAGCATGGATACGAGCCCTAGCCCATAGCGAGAGATTCGCTCCGGCGGGTTGACAATGGCCGTGGGCGAACGGCCATGGCGCTCCCGATCCTGGCCGTAGTCGCGCCGTTGGAAGATCGGTACAATCGCAACTCCCGAGCCTCCCAAGGAGCACCGCCAGCCGCATGGCCACGACCGCAGCAAAGCTGATCTACACCTTCCCGGAGGGGAACGCTGGCATGCGCGCCCTGCTGGGCGGCAAGGGTGCCGGCCTGGCTGAGATGACGAACGCGGGCCTGCCCGTGCCACCCGGCTTCACCATCACCACCGAGGCCTGCAACGCGTACTACGCGGCCGGCAAGCAGCTGCCATCCGGTCTGTGGGACGACGTGCTGGCGCACATGACCGCGCTCGAGGCGGAGACCGGCAAGCGCTTCGGCGACCCGGCCAACCCGCTGCTCGTGAGCGTCCGCTCCGGCGCCGCCTTCAGCATGCCGGGCATGATGGACACCGTCCTCAACCTCGGCCTGAACCCCGACACGGTCGCCGGCCTGATCGCGCTGACCGGCAACGAGCGATTCGGGTATGACGCCTGGCGGCGGTTCGTGGCCATGTTCGGGCGGATCGTGCTCGACATTCCGGCCACTGCATTCGACGAGCCGTTCGACGCCCTGAAGGCAAAGCGCGGCGTGAAGCTCGACACGGAGCTCACCGCGGACGACCTCAAGGAGGCGGCCGAGGAGTATCGGGCCATCGTCCGCACCGCCACCGGAGAGGACTTCCCGACTGATCCGTACCGGCAGCTCCAGCTCGCCATCGAGGCCGTCTTCGACAGCTGGTTCGGGAAGCGCGCGCACGACTACCGCGAGTTCAACAAGATCCCGCACGACCTGGGCACCGCGGTGAACATCGTGACCATGGTCTTCGGCAACATGGGCGCCGATTCGGGGACCGGCGTCGCCTTCACCCGCGACCCGAACACCGGGGAGAAGGTGCTCTACGGGGAGTACCTGACCAACGCCCAGGGCGAGGACGTCGTGGCCGGCGTTCGCACCCCGGCAAAGATCAGCCAGATGCGCGACGAGCTGCCCGCGGTGTACGCCGAGTTCGAGGCGATCGCGGAGCGCCTGGAGCGGAACTACCGCGACGTCCAGGACCTCGAGTTCACGATCGAGCGTGGCAAGCTCTACATGCTCCAGACCCGATCCGCAAAGCGGACCGCGCCGGCCGCGGTCAAGATCGCGGTCGACATGATGGGGGAGGGGATCCTCACCCGTGAAGAGGCGATCGGGCGAGTGGAGCCCGCGCAGATCGTGCAGCTCCTCCTGCCGCGCTTCGACGAGGCCGCCAAGGCCAGGGCCGCGGACCGCTTCCTGGCAAAGGGGCTGAACGCCTCCCCGGGCGCCGCGACGGGCCAGGCGATCTTCGACCCGGATCGGGCCGAGGAGGTCAAGGCGGCCGGCCATCCGGTCATCCTGGTCCGCATCGAGACAAGCCCGGATGACGTGCACGGCATGCTCGCGGCTCGCGGCGTGCTCACCGCCCGCGGTGGAGCCACCAGCCATGCGGCCGTCGTCGCGCGCAGCATGGGCCTGCCGTGCGTGGCCGGTGCCGAGTCGCTCCAGATCGACTACGCCGCTCGCACCATGCAGGCCGGCGGCACGCTGGTGCGCGAGGGCGACATGATCAGCATCGACGGCACCACCGGCGAGATCTTCGCCGGCGAGCTGCCGACGATCGAGGCGCGCTTCGAGGACGAGCACGACCTGGCGACCCTGCTCGGGTGGGCCGACGCCGTCCGCCGGCTGCAGGTGTGGGCAAACGCCGACTACCCGCGCGACGCGGAGCGAGCCAGGGCGTTCGGCGCGCAGGGCATCGGTCTCTGCCGCACGGAGCACATGTTCTTCGAGGAGGATCGCCTGCCGACGGTGCGGCGGATGATCCTCAACGCGCATGCCGCGACGGCCGCCAAGGCAAAGACCGATGCGGGCGGCTCACTGACCGATGACGAGCGCGAGTCAGTCAGCGCGTTCGACTCGGCCCTCGAGGAGCTCGAGCGGCTGCAGACCGATGACTTCGCAGGCCTCTTCCGGGCCATGGACGGCCTGCCGGTCGTCATCCGCCTCATCGATCCGCCGCTCCACGAGTTCCTGCCCAGCCATGAGACGCTCGTCGCCGAGGTCACCCGCCTGCGGACCCTGCGCGAGGTCTCTCCCAGGCTGCTCCCGGAGACGGTCACCGACCGTGTGAGCCCGGCCCTCGAGAAGACCCTCACCCGGCTCTTCGGCGAGAAGGACGCGACCCGCGCGCTCAAGGTCCTGATGCCCGGGAAGCGTGGGCGCCGCGACGGGTCACACGACGCGGAGCTCGCCGAGAAGGAGGAGCTCCTCCACGCGGTGGAGGCGATGCGCGAGCAGAACCCGATGCTCGGCCTGCGCGGCGTTCGACTGGGGCTGATGGTGCCCGACATCGTGAAGATGCAGACGCG
>JALYNS010000317.1 GCA_030773035.1 Chloroflexota bacterium | reverse complement strand
GTCTCGACCAGATCGTCCGGCATCTCCCGCGAGTCGACCAGCTCCAGGAACGTGCGTCGCGGGTCCAGGGCGCTGACGACGACATCGGCCGTGAACTCGGTGCCGTCGGCCAGGGCCACCCCCGTCGCCCTCCCATCGGTGGTCAGGACGCGCTCGACCGGCGAATCGAGTCGGATCTCGGCGCCGAATGCCTGCGCAGCGCGGGCCAGGACCTGGGTGAATCCGCCGTTGCCGCCCTTGTGGAAGGCCCACGTCCCGAACTCGCCGTCGTGCTCGCCCAGGGAATGGAACAGGAGCACCAGCCCCGAGCCCTGCGAACGCGGGCCGACCTTGGAGCCGATGATCCCCGACGAGGCCAGGTAGCCCTTCAGCAGCTCCGACTCGAAGTAGTCATCCAGGAAGTCCGCCGCGCTGCCGGACAGGAGCCGAACGGCGTTGTGGAGGGTGCGCTTGTCCAGGCCGCGGAACCGGGAGCCAAGCGCGGCCAGGGCCACGAGCTCCTCCGGATCGTCGCTGAACAGGTCCGGTGGCACCATGTCGAGCAGCGGCTTGATGGCCTGGCAGACCTGATTCAGGTCGTGGCTGTAGTGCTCGTAGGCGTCCGCGTCATGGGGCGAGATGCGCGCGATCTCGCGCAGGTTCGCGTCGTGATGCCGGGTGAAGGACAGGTACTCCCCGCTCTCGGTCGGCGCAAAGCGGGTGGACATCAGCAGGGGCAGGAACCCGTGCTTGGTGAGCTCCAGTTCGTGGATGATCTGCGGCCGCAGCAGCGAGAGCGCGTACGAGAAGGTCGTGAACCAGAACCCGGGACGCAGCTCCTCGGTGATGGCCGCCCCGCCGACGAGGTGGCGCTGCTCGAGGATGAGGGTCTTGAGGCCGCCGCGAGCCAGGTAGGCGCCGTTGACCAGGCCGTTGTGGCCGCCACCCACGACGATGGCGTCATAGCTGTTCATCAGGCCGTCTTCCGCTGCGGGTTGAAGAGGGGCAGCCGCGCGACGTGCGCGGCGATCTTCTCGTAATGGTGGTCGACCGTGAACTCCAGCTGCACGCGGGTTCCGACCTTGGCCAGATCGGGACGAACGCGGGCCAGGGCGATGTGGCGCTGCAGGACTGGCGAGTACATCACGCCGGTGGCGTAGCCGACCCGCAGGCCATCCTCGCCGTAGACCATCCAATCCTGGTGGTCGGGCGCGTGCACCTTCGGTGGGATGAGGCCCGCCTCCGCGTAGACCCGCTCGTAGTCCTCCCAGTCCACCACCAGGCCTGTCATCTTCCAGCGCGACGACTTCTCCGCGAGCTCGCGCTCGAGCGCGCGGCGCCCGATGAAGGCACGATCGTCGGCCGCCAGGTCCTTGAACATCCACGACCAGCCGAGCTCGATCGGCGTGGACCGATGGGCATCGTTGAAGGCGAACCGGCTCGAGTCGAAGTCGACGTCAAGCAGCAGCAGGCCGGCCTCTATGCGCAGCATGTACAGGGCGGCGAGCCCGAACGGGAGCACCCCGTGGCCGTCGACCGCGTCCCACAGCGCGTCCCAGACCCGCAGCGCGTCCGCGGTCGGGACCCAGATCTCGTAGCCCAGGTCGCCCGTGTAGCCCGTGCGCGAGACGACGACATCGGTTCCGCCGATGGATCCGCTGGTCAGGCCGAAGAACGGGACCGTTGCCACCGATGGAATGAGCTGGCTGAGCAGGTCCCGCGAACGGGGTCCCTGGACCGCGATGGTTCCGTGCTCCAGGCTGACGTCTTCCACCGTCGCTGCCAGGCGGCCGATGCGGTCCGCGAGGTACGCGTAGTTCGGCTCGGCGGTGGTGAGGAGGTACTCGTCGGCGGAGCGGTGCTGGACGACCCCGTCCTCCAGCACGAAGCCCCGCTCATCGAGCCAGGTCGTGTACTGGGCGTGCTGGGGCGGGCAGGCGCGGACGTCGCGCGCCAGGATGCCGGCCAGGTAGCGCTCGGCGTCGCGGCCCGTGATGCGGTACTTGAAGAGCGGCGACGAGTCGAAGATGCCGGCGCCGCTGCGGACCGCGAAGTACTCGAACTTGTCCGAGACCTGGTAGCGGTTGGCGGACAGATGCCCGGCCCAGTGCTGCCACAGCCCCGTTTCGTTCAGGGCCTCGGTCCGGGGATGGAACGGCGTCGTCCGGATCATCGGCGCGACACGGTATCACCCGTGCCCGGTG
>JALYNS010000316.1 GCA_030773035.1 Chloroflexota bacterium | reverse complement strand
CCCGAGACGACTCGATTGATCCGAGCGGCGCGGGACGTGAACGACGCCAAGACGAGCTGGGTGGTTGAGCAGGTTCGTGAGGCGGCGGCGGCCCTGGAAGCCACCCTCGGTCGGGCCGCTCGCGTCGCATGCCTGGGGTTGGCCTACAAGCCCGACGTCGACGATCTCCGCGAGTCCCCAGCGCTCCGCGTTGCGCTCGCCCTGGCCGATGCCGGGATCGAGGTCCTCGCCTGCGAACCGCACCTCGATGCCCACCCCCGGTTGAAGCTTTTCGATTGCCGCGAGGCGGTGGCTGCCGCAGATCTGGTCGTGGTGCTGGTCAGGCACGCGCAGTTTGCCGACCTCTCCTTCGGCGACAAGCCGGTGCTCGACTACTGCGGCCTGAGGGCGCGACCGCCGGTGGCATCGGCGACGCCAGCCGGATAACGGATCGCGTGACCACGCCAGCGTCCAATCCGCGACGAACGCCCGCGCGTCGCAGCGGCCGGCGACTCGGCCAGCGGGCCGCGGTCATCATCGGCACGCGACCCGAGGCCATCAAGCTGGCGCCCGTCGTTCGCGAGCTTCGCGATCGTGGGGTGGAAACGATCGTGATCGGGACCGGCCAGCACCGCGACCTGGTTGACCCCGTGCTGCGGCTGTTCGGCGTGGCGCTCGAACACGACTTGAAGATCATGCAGGCCGATTCGAGTCTCAACGCCGTGCTGAGCCTGGCGATCGACCGCCTCGGCACCATCCTCGAGCGCATTCGCCCGCAGGCCGTGCTGGTTCAGGGGGACACCACGAGCGCGTTGGCCGGCGCGCTGGCGGCCTTCAATTGCGGGATCCCGGTTGCCCATGTCGAGGCCGGTCTGCGCTCGCACGACCTGGCGCTGCCCTATCCGGAGGAGATGCATCGGCGCGTCATCAGCATCGTGTCGCACTGGCATTTCGCACCCACCAGGCATGCGGCCGCCGAGCTTCGGTCGGAGCGCGTACCGGGCCAGGTCCTGGTGACCGGCAACACCGTCGTCGACGCCGTCCAGTTCATCCTGGCCTCCAGGTCGGCGCGCAGTCCCGCGGTTGTGGCACCGGCCGGTCGGTACGTCCTGGCCACGGCGCATCGTCGGGAGTCGTGGGGAGCACCCATTCGCAACATCGCGCTCGGGCTGCGCGACGTGCTGGCCGAGCGCCCCGAGGTGGCCGTCGTCTTCGCGACCCACCCCAACCCGCGAGCGCGCCTGCCGGTCGAGCAGGTGCTGGGATCGGAGCCCAGGGCGATGGTCGTGGGCGCCATGGAATACGACGACTTCCTGGCCATTCTGCGCGGGGCGGTGCTGGCGGTGACCGACTCCGGCGGAGTCCAGGAGGAGGGGCCGACCCTGGGGGTTCCCGTGTTGGTCACCCGATCCGTGACGGAGCGGCCAGAGGGGCTGGCAGCGGGCGCGGTCCAGATGGTCGGAACCGGAAGGACCGCCATCCGGCGCGCCGTGCTGCGGCTGCTGGATGACTCGAAGGAGCGGTCGCGCATGGCATCAGCCGGCCGCCGGGTGTACGGCGACGGGACCGCGGCAGGACGCATCGCTGACGCCCTGGTCAGAGATCTTGGTGGACCCGCCACGAAACCAGGAACGCCAAAGCGGTGAACGCTGAGCGAAAACCGCTGGTTGAGGGCCGGCTGAGATATGATTAACCGGCGCCGGCTCCCGTAACGTGGCCCCGCATTCGCCTGCCGCGAGACAGCGGTAGCCTGCCACCGCAGCTGGTCAGAACCGATGATCCGACGACATCTCATGGCGCTCAGGGTCGCCCTCATGCTGGGCGACGGCGTCACGGCCGCCCTCGTCTTCCTGCTGATGTCGTTCGTACGGTTCGGCAAGGGGCCATTCGCCGACGTCTGGAGCGGGCTCGGCATCGACCTCCGCCTGGCGGCGATTGCCTGGGGGGCCGGATGGGTCGCGGTCCTGTGGTACCAGGGGCTCTATCGGCTCCGGGCGCGATGGCGCCTGCGGACGGAGGCGCAGGACATCTTCCGCGCGATCGTGGTGGTGGCTGCACTGACTCTCGCCGCGCTCTTCCTGATCAAGCAGCAGAACGTCAGCCGGCTCTTCCTGTTCGCGCTCTTCGCGGTGCAGCCGTTGATCACGCTCGCCAGCAGAGGCATCCTGCGCCTCGCCTTCAGCGAGCTTCGACGACGCGGTCACAGCGCGCGGTACATGCTGGTGGTGGGAACCGGAAAGCTCGCCCAGGACTTCGCCGACCTCGTGGAAGCGCGGCCGGGCCTGGGCCTGCACGTCATCGGCCATGTCTCGGTCCCGGGCGAAGAGCAGCGAGTCGTCACCAGGCCGATCCTTGGAAACCTGAACGGCATCGAAGACGTCCTGCACGCGAACATCGTCGACGAGGTCGCCGCCTGCCTCGCCCCCGAATCGGCGGGCCTGCTCGAACCGATCGCCAGCCTTGCGGCTGACGAGGGCAAGACGGTACGGATCCCCGTACGCCCCTCGGATGGCGGCGTCCGGAATGCGCGCGAGGAGGAGTTCGAGGGGCTGCTTGTCCGATCGCTGGTGCACGACGATCACCGGGACGTGGGCCTCATCGTGAAGCGGCTGATCGACGTGGTCGGTGCCGTGGTGGGGCTCATCCTCCTCAGCCCGGTTCTCCTCGTGACCGCCATCCTGATCAGGCTGCGCGATGGGTCGCCCGTCATCTTCCGGCAGACGCGCGTGGGGTTGCATGGTCGCCGATTCACGATCCTGAAGTTCCGGACGATGGCTCCGGATGCGGAAGAGCGCCTGCACGAGGTCGCGCACCTGAACGAGCTCGAGGGCGCCGCTTTCAAGGCCACGGACGACCCCCGCATGAGCCCGCTCGGTCGCAAGCTGCGTCGCGCCAGCATCGACGAGCTGCCGCAGCTCTGGAACGTCCTCAGGGGCGACATGAGCCTGGTGGGGCCACGGCCGCCACTCCCCTCCGAGGTCGTCGAGTACGACATCTGGCACCGCCGCCGGCTCAGCATGAAGCCGGGGATCACCGGGCTCTGGCAGGTCGAATCACGCCAGGAGCCAAGCTTCGACCGCTGGGTCGAGCTGGATCTGAGCTACATCGACCGCTGGACGCTGTGGCTCGACCTGAGCATCCTGCTTCGCACCATGCCGAACGTGATGATGGCCCGCGGCCGCTGATCAGCCGCCCCGGGGACCGGCCCTAGAAGGCCTCGAGGTAGCGGCTGACCTCCCAGCTGCTGACCTGCATCCGGTACTCGTCCCACTCCTCGCCCTTGGCTTCGACGAAGCGCTCGAAGACGTGCTCCCCCAGCGCCTCGCCGATGACCGAGTCCGCCGACAGCTCGTCGAGCGCCTCGCGCAGCGTGCCGGGCAGCTGGCGGATCTTGCGGCTCTCGAGCTTGGCCGCATCGAAGTGGTAGAGGTTCTCCTCGACCGGATCGGGCGGCGTCAGCTTGCGAGCCACGCCGTCGAGGCCGGCGGCCAGCATGC
>JALYNS010000315.1 GCA_030773035.1 Chloroflexota bacterium | reverse complement strand
GATCAAATACGACTGGGATATGGTGGCCAGCTATATCAGCCGATACGACCGCGGCCAGGCGGTCAACGTGGCGGTCATGATCGGCAACAGCGCACTCCGGATCGGCGCCATTGGCTGGGATGACGTGCCCGCCGACCCGCGGTCGCTTGCCAACATGCGCGCCATGCTGCGCGAGGCGATGGAGGAAGGTGCGTTCGGCGTGTCGAGCGGGCTCGACTACCCTCCCGGTTCGTATGCCTCGACCGACGAGCTGGCCGCCCTGACGGCTGAAGCGGCGCAGCTTGGCGGCTTCTACCACACGCACGTGCGCTATCCCCTGGGCGACTCGTTCCTGGACCCGTTCCGGGAGGCGATCGAGATTGGGCGGAGAGGGGCCGGACCGGTGCACCTGACCCACTTCTACCATCGGCGCACGCATCCAGGCGGCCCTGACCAGCTGCTCGACCTGGTCGACGACGCGCGCCGCTCAGGGGCTGACGTCACCTTCGATACCTACCCCTACGAGTGGGCGTGCACCCGGCTGCTGATCCAGCTGCCGCAGTGGGTCCATTCCGGTGGCCCGACGGCGCTCAAGGAGCGGCTGGCGGACGGCTCCGTGCGCCAGCGCATCCGCACCGAGCTGCACGGACACGCCGCGCTGACGGCCAGCGCGGCTGACTGGGACGACATCCGTCTGGCTGCCTTCACGCGCCCGGAGCATGCCCGCTGGGAGAGCAGGACCCTCGCCGACGTGATGCGCGACACGGGCCGTGACGCCGTCGATACCATCTGCGACCTGCTCCTCGCAGAGGACCTGCGCGTCGCGCAGGTCACGACCGGGCCATGGAGCGAAACCCTCCCCCACTTCGTCGCGCACCCGGTCGGCATGGTCGGCACCGACTCGACCTTCCTCGGCGAGAAACCGTCACCGCGCACCTACGGCTCGTTTCCGCGCATCCTTGGGCAGTTCGTGCGCGACGAGCAGCTGCTCTCGCTGGAGGAGGCGGTGCGCAAGATGACGTCAGCGCCGGCGGCTCGATTGGGGTTGGCGGACAGGGGGATGCTCCGGGACGGCTTCTTCGCCGACCTGGTGGTCTTCGACGCGGCACGCGTTCGTTCGAACGCGACATATGAAGAGCCACGCAGGTACCCCGACGGGATCGAGTACGTGGCCGTCAACGGGCAGCTGGTGGTGGATGGCAACGCCCACACGGGCGCGCTACCGGGCCGTGCACTGCGTCGGGGCGCCTCGTGACCGGGCCACGTGGCGGTGCTATCGTCGGGCCGAGGAGGAGCCAAGGGAGATGACGCGCACCCTGCCCCCCGGAACGCGACCCGGGACCGCGCCCGAGGCGCTGATCGTCCCGCCGGCGACCCGGGTGCCGGGCCGCCTGGCCACACGTTCCCCGCTCCGCCGCGAGGGGCCGGAGAAGCTGACCGGGCTGGCGAAGTACGCCGACGACCTCGTCTTCCCCGGCGCCTGGTACGGCGCCACCATCCGCTCCACCGAGCCGCACGCGAGGCTCCTGTCGATCGACCTCGACGAGGCGTTCGACTGGTCGAAGGTCGCCGTCGTGACCGCGGCCGATATCCCCGGCGTGAACGTCGTGAGCCTGATCCGCGACGACCAGCCGATCCTGGTCCCGGTTGGAGGCGAGATCCGACACCAGGCGGAGCCGGTCTGCCTCATCGCCGCGGCCGACCGTGAGACGCTGCGAATCGCAAAGGGCCATCTCCGCCTTCTCACCGAGCGTCTGCCGGCGGTCTTCGATCCGATGCAGTCGACCGAGGAGATCTCCCACTGTGAGGTCGGCACGGGCGACATCGAGGCAGGCTTCGCAGAGGCTGAGCTCGTGATCGAGGGTACCTACCGGGTCGGCCACCAGGAGCAGCTCTACATCGAGAACCAGGCGATGATCGCCGTCCCGCACACCGATGGCGGTGTCACGGTCCACGGATCGTGCCAATGCCCGTACTACATCCATCGGGCCCTGAAGCGCTCCCTGCACCTGACCGACGAACAGGCGGTGGTGGTGCAGGCCGAGACCGGCGGCGGCTTCGGGGGCAAGGAGGAGTACCCCTCGATCGTGGCCCTGCACGCGGCGCTGCTCGCCGCCAGGGTCAGGAAGCCGGTCCGCATGATCTACGACCGCCACGAGGACCTCAGTGCCACCACGAAGCGTCACCCTGCCGTGATCCGGCATCGGACCGGGGTGACCAGCGATGGCCGGCTGGTGGCCCAGGAGATCGAGGTCGTGATGGATGCCGGCGCGTACTGCACGCTCAGCCCCGTCGTGCTGTCGCGGGGCGTCCTGCATGCGGGCGGCCCGTATCGGTGCCCGAACGTGCAGATTCGGGGTCGAGCGATGGCGACCAACACGCCGCCCAACGGGGCCTTCCGCGGCTTCGGCGCGCCGCAGACCGAGTTCGCGGCGGAGATGCAGGTCAATCGCATCGCGGAGGCGCTCCAGATCAGCCCGGTGGAGCTTCGCCGGCGCTGGGCCTACCGGGAGGGCGACACGACCCCGACCGGCCAGGTCCTGCGGGAGAGCGTGGCGGCACTCGACGTGCTCGAGGCCGCGGCCGAGGCGAGCGAGTTCGCCCGGCATGCCGAGCAGACCAGGCAGGTG
>JALYNS010000314.1 GCA_030773035.1 Chloroflexota bacterium | reverse complement strand
AACAACCACTGCGAGCTCCAAAATCGCGCGGAGCAGTTGGACGTCCAGCACTTCGAGCTGCCGGCCATCAACCCCAGCGTGGGGATCGACGCCACCCACCCGCTATTCGCGATCGACCACAACCGCTGCATCATGTGCACGCGCTGCGTCCGGGTGTGCGCGGAGGTCGAGGGCGCCCACACGTGGGGCGTGATGGGCTCCGGGCTGGATGCCCGGGTGGTCACCGACATGGGCACGCCGTGGGGCGAGTCACCGACCTGCACGAGCTGCGGCAAGTGCGTCCAGGTCTGTCCCACCGGTGCCCTGTTCGAGAAGGGTCGCTCGATCGCCGAGGGGAGCAAGGACCGCCGGCGCTACCTGCCCTATATGCGCGCGCCCGGACTGGAGGGAGAATCGTGACCAGGCCGCGCCTGGCGACGGTCTGGCTGGACGGCTGTTCCGGCTGCCACATGTCGTTCCTCGACATGGACGAGCGTCTGCTCGAGCTGGCCGCCCGCGCCGACATCGTGTACAGCCCGCTGATCGACGTCAAGGAGTACCCTGCCGGCGTGGACGTGTGCCTGGTCGAGGGGGCCGTCTCGAGCGAGGACGACCTGCACAAGATCCGGCTCGTTCGGGAGCGCACCACGACGCTCGTGTCGTTCGGAGACTGTGCGGTGACCGCCAACGTCCCCTCGATGCGAAACCCGATCGGGCCCGGGCCGTTGCTGGAGCGCGCGTACCTCGAGAACGCGACACTGAACGCGCGCATTCCGCTGGACGTGGTGCCGGCCCTGCTGCCGACCAGCCGGCCGGTCCACAAGGTGGTTCCGGTGGACGTCTACCTGCCCGGCTGCCCGCCGTCGGCCGACCTCATCTTCGCGACCGTGATCGACCTCATCGAAGGCCGGCAGCCCGATACCACGGGCGCCAGGTTCGGGCGCTGAAGGCGATGACCGCCGGACCCGTCGACCGCATCGTGATCGATCCGGTCACCCGGATCGAGGGCCACTCCAAGATCACGATCCACCTCGACGCCGCCGGCGAGGTGGATCGAGCGTACTTCCACGTCACCCAGTTCCGGGGCTTCGAGCGGATGGTCCAGGGCCGGCCGATCCACGAGATGCCGTCGATCATGGCCCGGATCTGCGGCATCTGCCCGGTCAGCCATCTCGTGGCGTCGTCCAAGGCGTGCGACGAGATCCTGGCCGTCGAGCCGCCCCCGACCGGCGCCGACCTGCGCCGGGTGATGAACCTGGCCCAGATCGTCCAGTCCCACGCGCTGAGCTTCTTCCACCTGTCATCGCCCGACCTGCTGTTCGGCTTCGACAGCGACCCGGCGACGCGCAACATCGTGGGCGTCGCGCAGCACCACCCGCAACTCGCCCGGGACGGAATCGCCGTGCGCCGGTTCGGCCAGCAGATCATCGAGTGGCTCGGCGGCAAGCGGATCCACCCGGCGTGGGTTGTGCCCGGCGGGGTCGACGCTCCCCTGGCCGCCGATACCCGGGAGCGGATCCTGGCCACGATCCCCGAAGCCGCCGACGCGGTCCGGCGGACCCTGGATTGGTACAAGGCCGAGCTGGTCCGGTGGGAAGAGGAGGCGAGCACGTTCGGGACCTTCCCGACCGCCTGGATGGGCCTCGTCGACGACGACCGACGCGTCGATCACTACGGCGGCCGGCTGCGCGTGATGAGCGCCGACGGCGAGCTGCTCGCCGACGGCATCGACCCCCTGCCGTACCAGGACTACATCGGCGAGGCCGTCGAACCGTGGAGCTACCTGAAGTCAGTCTACTGGAAGGCCGCTGGGTATCCGGACGGGATCTACCGGGTTGGCCCGCTCGCCCGGCTGGTCGTGTCCGAGAGCCTGGGCACGCCGGAGGCGGATGCCGAGCTGGACGAGTTCCGCAGCCGCGTCGGGCGGCTTCCGACGAGCACCTTCCACTACCACTACGCCCGGCTCATCGAGGCGCTGTACGGGATCGAGCGGATCGCCGAGCTGCTGGCCGGTCCGGACATTCTCAGCCCACGCGTCCGGAGCCATGCTCCCATCAACCGCAACGAGGGCGTTGGCGTGTCCGAGGCGCCGCGGGGGACGCTCATCCACCACTATCGGGTGGACGACGACGGGATCGTGCAGTGGGCGAACCTGGTCATCGCCACGGGTCACAACAACCTGGCCATGAATGAGAGCGTGACCCAGGTCGCCCGGACCTACGTCAAGAGCGATCGGCTGAGCGAGGGCATGCTCAACCGCGTGGAGGCGGTGATCCGGTGCTATGACCCGTGCCTGTCGTGCTCGACCCACGCCCTGGGCGACATGCCCCTCCAGATCCAGCTGCTGACCCCGGACGGCACGGTCCTCGACGAGATCCGGCGCTGAAGCGGGCTCCGTCCGTGCTCGTGATCGGCGTGGGCAATGAGCTGCGCGCCGACGACGGCGCCGGCCGCGCGGTGGTCGAGCGCCTGGCTGGAGACGAACGGCTGGCCGGCGTGCGCACGCAGTCGGTGCGACAGCTGCTGCCGGATCTGGCCCCGGACGTGGCTGCCGCCCGGCTGGTCGTGTTCGTCGACGCGGCGATCGATGTGGCTCCGGGCCGCGTCGCGGTCGGCACCCCGGCCGCGGGGACGCCGGGATCGTTCTCCCACCACATGACGCCGTCCGCGCTGCTCGAGCTGACCCGGGCCCTGTATGCGGCGGCGCCGAGGGCGGTGGAGGTCCGGATCGGTGCCGCCTCGGTCGAGCTCGGCGATGCCCGGTC
>JALYNS010000313.1 GCA_030773035.1 Chloroflexota bacterium | reverse complement strand
CCTCTCGACCAGCGGCCCCAGCCAGCCCCCGCGCGCGGTCAAACCGCCACCCGCGTCTGCCACGTCTGTCGGGTGATGGCATAGCGCTGCACCCGGTGACCCCACAGCTCGATCTCGTCGTGCAGCGTCTCCCCGAGGCGCGTCGCCACCGCGATCGAGGCCGTGTTGGCCGGATCGATGAGGCTGATCAGCTCGTCGAAGCGGATCTCGCGGAAGCCCCAGTCCATCGCCGCACGGGCCGCCTCGGTCGCAAAGCCGTGCCCCCACCATCTCTTCCCCAGCAGGTAGCCGACCTCGGGCCCCGGCCAGTCCGCCGGGTTGATGATCCCTGCTCGTCCGACAAGGCGGCCGCTGTCGCGCTCTTCGACCGCCCACTGCCCGAAGCCGCGCAGTGCCCAGTGCCCGATCCAGGCGGCGACGGCGCGCCATGTCTCCTGGAGGGTCGGCACGCGGCGGTCGCCGACGTAGCGCACCACCTCGGGATCCTGCAACAGCTCGAAGAGGGGCACCACGTCCTCCTCGCGGAAGGGACGCAGCGTGAGTCGCTCGGCCTCGAGCGTGGGAATCGTCAGCTGCACGTCGGGGATGATGCCCCAGCGACCCGCGCAGGCGCCGGTATCATCCGCGCGATGCTTCCGCCCGCGACCCCAGAGATCGAGCGCCACCGGTCTCGAGCGCTCGCCACCTATTTCACGGCCGCGGCGCTGACCAGCATCGCCTACATCGCGACCTTCACCGTGGCCTCCATCGCGGCCCCCGAGATGACGGGCTCAGCCGGCTCGAGCGGCTGGCCCAGCGCAATCGCGGTGGCAGGCACGGCGCTTGCAGCCTCGCTCCTCTCATCGGTCATGGCGCGCCGAGGCCGCCGCGCCGGGATCGTCCTTGGACTGAGCGTCGCCGTGGCGGGCGGCGCGCTGGCGGTGCTGGCGGTGACGGCAGCCTCACTGCCCCTCCTCCTGATCGCCTCGGCGCTGGTCGGCTTTGGCAACGCGGCCATGAACCTGAGCCGCTACGCCGCCGCGGACCTCTTCCCGGTCGAGCGCCGGGCGGGGGCGCTCGGCTTCGTGGTGTGGGGCAGCACCATCGGCGCCGTCGTGGGCCCGAACCTGGTGGCCCCGGCCGGTTCGGTGGCGCCGTCCATCGACCTCGTACCGCTGGCTGGTGGCCTCGCGATGGCCTTCGTCTTCCTGCTCGCTGCCCTCGGTGTGGCCGCTCTGGGCCCCCGAGCACCGATCCAGCCGCACCTCGACGAGCCGACCCGGGCTGCCGGTCAGCGGCCCCCCTCCCAGCGCCGCCTCCTCGCAGAGCTCGTCCGGACGCCACGGGGCCGCACCGCGATCATCGCCCTGGTGACCAGCCAGCTGGTGATGACCCTGATCATGACGATGACCCCGTACCACCTGCATGCCGAGGGGCATGGGCTCGGCACCGTCGGACTCGTGATCAGCGCTCACACGTTCGGGATGTTCGCCTTCTCACCCCTCTCGGGGCGCCTGACGGACCGGTTCGGCGCCAACGCCATGATCCTTGCCGGGTTCTCGGTCCTGGCCGCCTCGGGCGTGATCTCGGCGCTGCCGATCGCCGGTGTCACCCTTGCGATCCCGATGTTCCTGCTGGGCATCGGCTGGAACCTTGGCTTCGTGGCCGGCAGCTCGCTGCTTGCCTCGGAAGCACCCCTCGGCGACCGGGCGCGCCTGCAGGGAGCGAGCGACGCGGTGGTCTGGGCGACCGCAGCCGCCGCCAGCTTCAGCTCCGGCTACGTGGTGGCGACCGCCAGCTTCGCCTTGCTGGCCATCATCGGCACCGCAGTAGCGGTGCTCCTGGCGGTGGTTGTCGTGCTGGACGCGCGAGCCTCACGGCCCGTGTCGGCGTGATGCGTCAGCCCAGCGTGGAGCGCAGGAACTCGAGCGTGCGCGCGTACGCGAGCTCGGTCGCCTCGGCGTCGAACTCGGGGCGGTCGGACTCCATGAACCAGTGCTTCATGCCGGGGTAGATATGCACGGCGCTGCCCTCGGGGAGCGTTGCTCCCGCCGGCGGAGCCTCGACGAACTGATCGTTCTCGGCGAAGTGACCAAGGTAGGCGGCTCCACCGGGCGCCTCGTAGACGTCGCTGTAGATGGAGA
>JALYNS010000312.1 GCA_030773035.1 Chloroflexota bacterium | reverse complement strand
CTACGTGATGGAGAGGTGCGCAGCCAACCCCGATCCCAGCGCGTTCCTCGACTACCACTTCAACAATCCGGACAACCAGCAGTTCGGCACCCTCGACCCGTCGATCACCGGGCCGCTGACCGCAGGCGACCGGGCGGCGGACCCGACCGCCCGCGAGGCAGCCTACTTCGCGGCCAACAACGCCATTCGCGCCTCCGTGCCCATGATCCCGATTGCGCATGGCGGCAGCGGGACGGCATGGAAGGCCGATGTCGAGGGCGCAGTCGCTTCGCCGCTCAACGGCGAGTCCTTCGCGAGCATGGATCCGGGCGGCCGCCGGCAGCTGGTGTGGATGCAGAACACGTCTCCGCGCTCGTTCTACTGCGTCGACCCGGGCGACACGACTTCGGTGAGGCTGTGCTCGAACGTCTTCGAGCAGCTGTACGGCTTCAAGCCCGGCACGGCCGAGGTGACGCCGGGCCTGGCGGAGTCGTGCGTTCCGAACGAAGAGCTGACCGTCTGGACCTGCCAGCTGCGCGACGGCGTGACATTCCATGATGGTGCGCAGCTGGACGCCAATGACGTCCTCCTGTCATACGCGGTGCAATGGGATTTCGAGCACCCGCTGCATGTCGGGCGCAGTGGCACGTTCCTGGGTTGGCCCGGCGAGTTCGGTCCATTCCTGAACGGGCCACTGCCGGCGCCGTAGCCACGACTGCCGCTGTTGCCCGCATGACGCGCTCGGTGGTCGGGTAGGCTGCCGCCGTGGAGTACCGGATCGCGCTGGCGCAGGTGGCCCCGCGCCTCGGGGAGCTGGACGCCAACCTGGAGCTCGCCCGCGACTGGCTGCGGCGAGGCGCGGCCGAGGGAGCCAACCTGGTCGCCTTTCCGGAGCTGGCGCTGACCGGCTACCTGCTCGCCGACCTCGTGCCGGAGGTCGCCATGCGCGCCGACGACCCCCGCCTGGCCGCGCTCAGTCGCGAGGCGCCCGGGATGCTGCTGGCGATCGGCTTCGTGGAGGAGACCGAGGAGCATCGCTTCTGCAACAGCGCGGCGCTGCTGCGCGACGGCGAGCTGATCGGGGTGCATCGCAAGGTGTACCTGCCGACCTACGGCATGTTCGACGAGGGACGATTCATGCGCGCCGGCGACCGGATCCGGACGCACGCGGTGGGGGAGCCGCTGGGGCGCATCGGGGTCAGCATCTGCGAGGACTTCTGGCATGCCAGCCTGCCGATGCTGCAGGCCCTCGACGGCGCCAGCCTGCTGGTCAACCTGGCGGCCGGTCCGGCGCGGGCCCCAGGCGGTCCGGCGGGGCTGGCGGCGATCGCCGGCTGGCACAAGATGCAGGACACCTACGCGCTGCTCGGCACCGTGGCGGTGGCCTTCTGCAACCGGGTCGGCAACGAGGAGGGGCTCACCTTCTGGGGCGGCTCGCGGGTGCTGGCGCCGGATGGCTCGACCATCGCCGACGGGCCGCTGTACGAGGAGGCGCTGGTGGTCGGCGCCCTGGAGACCGACGACCTGCGCATGCAGCGCTACGGGCTGCCGCTCCTCGCCGACGAGCGGCTCGAGCTGGTGCGCCGCGAGCTGGACCGTATCATCGCCGAGCGGGCCGGGCTGACGGTGCCGGCCGACGAGGTCGAGGCATGAGCGCGCCGCTGCCGGAGATCGACGCCGAAGGGGCGATCGCCGTCATCACCGGGTTCATTCGCGCGCAGCTCGAGCAGACCGGCTTTGCGCGGCTGGTGGTCGGCCTGTCGGGCGGGGTCGACTCGGCGACGGTCGCATACCTGGCGGCGAAGGCAATCGGTCCCGACAACCTGCTCGCCGTGCGGATGCCCTACCGCAGCTCGTCGCCGGATTCCGAGACCGATGCCCTGCGCGTGGTCACCGCGCTTGGCTGCCGGACCGAGCAGGTCGACCTGACGCCCATGGTCGACCCGATGCTGGCGCTGGTGAGCGGCGCAGACGAAGCCGCGCTCCGCGTGCGGCGCGGCAACGTGATGGCCCGCCAGCGCATGATCGTGCTCTACGACCGATCGGCCGCCTTCGATGCGCTGGTGGCGGGGACCGGCAACAAGACCGAGGCCCTGCTCGGCTACGGCACCCTGTACGGGGACATGGCCAGCGGCCTGGCCCCGATCGGCGACCTGTACAAGAGCCAGCTGTGGGCCGTGGCCGGAGCCCTGGGCGTGCCCGGCGAGATCCTCGCCAAGCCGCCCTCCGCCGACCTGTGGCCGGGCCAGACCGATGAGGGCGAGCTGGGCGCCAGCTACGACGACCTGGATCGGATCCTGTTCGCGCTGGTCGACCGCCGCTGGAAGGTTGAGCGCTGCGTGGCGGCCGGCCTGGATGCCGCGCTCGTTGCCTGGGTGGCGCGCCGGGTGGCGGCCAACGAGTTCAAGCGCCAGGTGCCCCCGGTCGCCAAGCTGAGCCTTCGGACGCCGGGGGTCGATCATCTCTACCCGCGTCGACGGCCCGGCTCGCGGCGGAGCTGAGC
>JALYNS010000311.1 GCA_030773035.1 Chloroflexota bacterium | reverse complement strand
GCGCCGGCGCGGCGTGCGCCGCGCCGGGACAATCCGGGCGGTCATCGGCTCAGTGGGTGCGGCGACGATCGCTCAGGCGATCGCCGCATCGGTGGCTTCGAGGGCCCGGTCGATGATCGCGAACCCTTCGCGCAGCTGCTCCTCGGTGATGCACAGCGGTGGGTTGGTGAAGACCTGGTTCCAGTGGAACATGGTGTACAGGCCATCGGTCCGCAGCTGGTAGTCGAGCGCCGCGAGCTCGGGTGAGGACGAGTTGAAGGGAGCCATCGGCTCCATCGTCTCGCGCGAGCGAACCAGCTCGAAGACCCCGAAGAGGCCGATGCTGCGCACGGTCCCGACGCTCGGGTGGCGCGCCTTGAGCCCGGCCAGCAGCTCCTTCATGACCGGGTCGAGGCGGGCCGCGTTGCCGACCATGTCCTCGTCGCGCAGCACGCCGACCGCGGCGATGGCTGCGGCGCAGCTGATCGGGTGGGACGAGTAGGTGAGCCCGCCGTAGTAGACGCGCTCGCTGAAGTGCTCGGCGATGTGGGGGCTCATGGCCACGGCCCCCAGCGGGAGGTTCGAGCTGGTCAGCCCCTTGGCCATCGTCATGAGGTCCGGCACCACGCCCCAGTGGTCGACCGCGAACCACCGGCCGGTCCGGCCGAAGCCGGCCATCACCTCGTCGCAGATCATCACGATGCCGTACTCGGTGCACAGGTCGCGGATCCCTTCGAGGTAGCCGTCCGGGGGGATCAGGATGCCGTTCGTGCCGGTGACCGTCTCCATGATGAAGGCGGCGATGGTGTGCGGCCCCTCGTACTGCATCACCTCTTCGATGTATTCCAGGTGCTCCGCCACCGGCTCCGGCTCGCCGCGCGCCCAGCGCCACGGGTCGAGGACGCGGATGACCCCCGGCACGCTCGGCTCGTTCGCCCAGCGGCGCGGGTCGCCGGTGACCGCGATCGCCCCGGCCGTGGCGCCGTGATAGGAGCGGTGATAGGCCATCACCTTCTGCCGCCCGGTCACCATGCGCGCCATGCGCAGGGCGTTCTCGTTGGCCTCCGCACCCCCCACGGTGAAGAAGAAGCGATTCAGGTCGCCCGGCGTCACCTCGGCCAGCAGCTGGCCCAGCCGGCCGCGCACTTCGGTGGCGAACTGCGGCGCGGCGAAGGCCAGCTTGTGCGCCTGCTCGGCGATCGCATCCGCCACGCGCTTGTTGCCGTGGCCGATGTTGATGCTCATCAGCTGGCTGTTGAAGTCGAGGTAGCGCTTGCCATCGGGGTCCCAGAAGTAGATCCCCTCGGCCCGATCGATGACGATCGGGTTGATCTTTGACTGGGCGCTCCACGAGAAGAAGGTGTACTCGCGGTTGAGATGCAGGATCTCGTCGGTCGTGAGCCGATCGGTGGAGGTGACGGTCATCGGTACCTCGGGCGCAACGGGTGCGGCGTTATCGGTGTGGGTCACCGATTAGACCACACGCGAGAAGACCCAAACTCCGTTGCCGGGGCGCCCCGCGGGGTATGGCCTTCCCTTGCGCCGATCCCGATACTGTGCACTCCATGCGCGCCAAAGGTCCCATCCGGGTACTGATCCTGCTGCTGGCCGTCAGCCTGCTGCCGATGGCGCTCGTGCGCGCCACACATGAGCCGCGAGCCCAGGACGTCGCGGCGGTCGCTGAAGCGAGCCCATGGCTGATGCAATGCGACCCGGCCTCGGGTCAGCAGGTGTGCATCGACCTCAGCCGGATACATGCGTCCCGTCGGGCAACCATCGTCCCCGGCGCGGGACCTCTCGAGTCCGTGATGACCCATGTGAATGGCACGGTCAACGGCGGCTACTACATGTTTGCGGAGGATCAGGACTGGAACGCGGCTTTGCACGGAGTCGGCTGCGACGCCCCTAATGGGGTGGGCGCATTCATGGCGGAGCTCGGAAAGGACTCCCCTGGTCCGAAGACGCTCGGCCCCACCGTAGTTGGCGAATGCTCGATGACCGGCAGGCTATTCGTCCCGATTGACCAGGCGCCTTACTACGACATCACGAGCACCGTCCTCGCGTCCGCCTTCTCTCCCACTCCGAGCCCTACGACTAAGCCGACGCCGACCCCCACGCCCAAGCCGACACAGACCCCAACGCCGACGCCGACCCCGACGCCCACGGTGAAGCCACCGACGCCGACCCCGAGGCCCACGCTTCAGCCGGGAGCGACCGCGACAGCGACCCCCATATCGACCACGAAGGCGACAGCACAGCCGATCGCGCACGGCACGGCGACTTCGACCGCCACTGCAAGCGCCAGCGAGTCGACATCGGCCAGCGCCAGTGCCACCGCGACGGCGAGTGCCAGCGCAAGCGCTGAGCAGACCGTCGCCGGCATCACCTTCACCCCGGAGCCGTCGAGCGCTCCCCCTGCGCCCGCGGGCGGCGGGAACGATTGGGCGGGATCGGTCCCGTCGGCGAGCGAGGTCAGCACCGATGCCGCCGACATCGGCGGCAGCATTCTGGTGGCGCTCCTGCTCTTGTTGGCGATGGGCTTCATCGGCGAGCTCTTCAACAACACCATGGATACCAACTACGACCGCATCCTGGGCTGGTGGCAGAAGACATGGGTGGGACGGATCGGGCGAGCGTTCTCCGGCATGTGGGGAGGTGGCTCGCAATGAAGATCGTGATCGCCGTCGCGGTGGCAGCCCTGATCAGCTCCTTCCTGAGCCCTGACCTGGGTCTCACCGCGAACTCGCTGGCCATCTACCTGGGCTTTGCCGCCGCCCTGGCAGTGGTGCTCATCGCGTTCGAGGTGCCCGCGCTGCTGGAGCATCGGCGGGTCATTGGCGAGCGCGGTCGACTGCGGGTTCTCCCCTGGGCGCTCATCGTCGCCGCGCTCTTCGTGCTCGTTTCGCGGCTGGCCGAGCTGCAGCCCGGCTACCTGTGGGGCGTCGTGCTGGGCGTCCTCTTCCTGAAGACCGAGACCAAGGCTGAGGGTCGGGAACAGGCCGCCGGCGCACTCTGGACGCTGATCATCTCAATCCTTGCCTGGCTGGCGCTGGGCTTCCTGCGAGGGCCGGCCGGGACCGATGGGAGCTTCCTGGCCATCGTCGCCGAGACCGCCCTGGCTGCGACCACGGTGGCGGGCCTGGAGGCCGTCGCGTTCGGCATGATGCCGTTCCGCTTCATGCCCGGCGTCTCGATCTACCGATGGAACCGACCCGTCTGGGCGTTGCTGTTCGGCGTCAGCCTCTTCGGCTTCTTCCACATCCTGGTGGGGCCGACCAGCGGCTATCTCGCCGACCTCTCGTTCGAGGGCTGGATCGCGGCGCTGGGCGTCTTCGCTGCCTTCGGGATCCTTACCGTCCTCTTCTGGGCCTGGTTCCGGTTCAGACCGACGCCGGTCGCAGAGGGCGAGGGCTAGGGGACCGCCGCTGCGTGCCCGCGGCGCGCAGGATTGCGGCTGCGGTGCGGTCGATATCGGCCTCGGTGGTCGACCAGTTGCTGACGCTGATGCGCATCGCGCCCATTCCGTGCCAGGTTGTGCCCCCCATCCAGGCCTCGCCCTCGGTCTGGACGCGGGCCATCACCTCGCGGGTGAACGCGTCGGCGTCGCCGCCACCGGGCGGCGTGAAACGAACCAGCACCTGGTTGAGCACCACGTCATTGAGGATCTCGACGCCCTCGGCCGCACCCAGTCTCTCGGCCATGCGCCGCGCAAGATGGCAGGAGCGCTCGATCATCTCGCGAACGCCATTCCGGCCCAGTGAGCGGAGAGCCGCATAGACGATGAAGCCGCGCGCCCGTCGCGACGAGTCGAAGACGTACTCCCAGTTGTCCCGATGGGCCTCGTCCTGCATCAGGTAGGCCGCCTTGGCGGACATCATTGCGGCCCGGTGCGCCGCCTGGTCCCGGACCGCCACGAAGCCACAGTCGTAGCCGACGTTGAGCCACTTGTGGGCATCGGTGGCCCACGAGTCGGCTCGCTCGACGCCGGCTACCAGGTGGCGCAGCTCGGGGCTGGCCGCGGCCCACAGCCCGAACGCACCGTCCACATGGAGCCAGGCGTTGGGATGGCCGGCGAGTGCGTCAGCGACGGCTTCAGCAGGGTCGAAGGCGCCGGTATTCACGTTGCCGGCCTGGATGGCGACGATGGTGGGGAGGCTGGCATCCAGCGCCGCTGGAAGAGCGTCGGCGCGCATGCGGCCCTGCTCGTCGGAGGGAATCCGGGTCACGCGTTCGCGACCCAGGCCCAGGTACTGGAGTCCTGTGAGCAGGGTCGAATGCACCTCCTCCCCGACGATGACCTGGATCTCGGGCGCCCCGTACAGGCCGCGCGCCTCGACGTCCCAGCCAATGCGCTCCAGGACGACGTGGCGGCCCACCGCGAGGCCCACTGCGCTGCCGAGTGCCGCGCCGGTCGGGAAGCCGAAGCTGGCGTCGGGCGGCAAGCCGAGCAGGTCGAGCATCCACGGGCCAACGACGAGCTCCGCCGCGGCCGCGGCCGGCGAAAGGGGGTGGAGGTTCGCGTTCTGCGACCACGCGCCGGTGAGCCAGTCCGCCCCCGCGGCGGCAGGCAGCTGCCCCCCGATCACGAAGCCGAAGTAGCGCGGCCCGGCCGTCGCCACCAGGCCCGGATCGAAGTCGCGCGCCATCTGCTCGACGACCGTGACCGGATCCTCGCCTTCATCAGGCAGCTGGCCGCCGAGCTTCGCGACCAGGCCTGTGTCATCGGTCAGGGCGCCGACGTGGCGTTCGCTCAGCCCCGCCAGGAATTCGAGCCCCAGCTCGGACGCGCGCCGCAGCGCCTGCTCCCTGTCATCAGCCACTCGTGCTCTCCCACAAGGTCGCGGCCACCAGCACCC
Source organism: Chloroflexota bacterium (assembly GCA_030773035.1). Lineage (GTDB taxonomy): Bacteria > Chloroflexota > Limnocylindria > QHBO01 > QHBO01 > CF-167. The sequence goes on along the minus strand of JALYNS010000311.1, from coordinate 2,844 downwards.
CGGGGTCGCGTAGCGGCTCGCCGACCAGCTGTGCCAGCCTCTCGGCGACGGCCCACCAGTCGAACGCCTCGGTGACGTCGGACGCGTTGACGATCAGCAGCCGCTTCCCGGGGATGTAGGTCGGGACGATGCGGTCAAGGATGGCCTCGATCTCGTCGCGGAACGCATCGTTCGTGGAGCGCACCCCGTCGGCCAGCAGCGCGACGTCGGGCAGCAGGCGCACGAACAGGTCGTAGGTCGACGACCAGTGGCGAATGAGCGGCTCAACCCCGAACGGATCGGCACCATCGGTCACGCGCAGGAAGTACGCGAAGTTGTCCACCACGGACCGATCGGTGACAAGCACTTCGGCACGCTTCCGCAGCTCCAGCTCCTGCTGGACCTGGGCCATCAGCACCCAGAGCTGGGCCTCCGGCGTGGCCCCCTCGTTGAGGCCGAGCGGGTTGAAGCGGATCACCTCGCGGCCGACCTCGACGCTCCGGCCCGCCCGCCCGATGGTGCTGGCGAAGGCGTGCACCGCGTTCGTCTTGCGCACCGAGTGCGAGCCGATGAAGGCGATCTTGGCGGGGTTGGTCCAGGGCACCCGGAAAGAGTACTAAGTTGTTCTGACTCGGCGCGGGTGTAGCCTTGCGAGCATGACTGATACGACGCCCACGAACCCGCCTCAGCAGCCGGCGGCCAGGCTCCCCGGCAACGTTACCGCCGCCGCGGTGGTCCTCCTCGTTGGAGGGGCGCTGGCCGGGGTCGGCACCGTGCTTGCCCTCCTGGCGGCCCTGCTGGCCGGCACGAGGCGCTTTGACATGTACGGCGATCCGGGCATGATGCAGAACCCGATGAGTGGCCAATGGGTGACCGACGGCGGGCACGCCGCCTGGATGGGCCTCGTGTTCGTGGCGCTTCTGGCGCTCCTCGGGGCTGCCATCACGGGTGCTCACGTGGCGGCCGGATGGTTGATCCTCCAGCGGCATCAATGGGCCCGCGTGCTGGGTCTCGTCGTGAGCGGCGCAGCCCTCGTCGTGCTGGTCGTCGGCCTGGCGTCGATGCTTGTCTGGGCGACCGTCGACGTGCCGCCCGGGTTCGAAGACTTTCCCCGCCGCATGGGCGACTACTACCACTCGGTGATGGGGGCCACTGTCGCCCTCGGCACGATCATCAGCCTGGGGCTGATCGCCGCCTACGGCTTCGTGCTGTGGGTGCTGGCCCGCCACGGCGACGCCATCGACCAGGGTCCGCAGTCGCGGGATCCTAGCCCTCCGGAGAGCGCCCCGGCCGGAAGGCGATCGCGGCCACGAGGGCCAGCACCGTTATGAGCCCCGCGGCGACAAGCAGCTCGACTGGGAAGATAGTATCCCCGCCGACGCTGGTCGGTGGATGTGCGGTGGGAGGTCGCAGGACCTCAAGCGAGGGGTCCCAGATGATGGACAGCGAGGGGTGCCGTCCGGCGCAGTCCCCCGTATCCCGCAGGCCGCCCGGGATCACCTCCGCGACGACCAGGTAGCGCAGCGGGTCGGTCCCCGGCGGCGGCATGGCCCAGCGCCCCGGGACGCCGGTCACCGCGACCACCGCCGACAGACCGGCTCCTCCCCAGACCTCTTCGACGGCGAAGGTGGCGTGGTCGCCCACGGCGTTGGCGCTGGTCAGGGTGCCGACGAAGGCAACGTCGGCACGCGCGAGGGTGGGTGCGTCAGGGCCGCAGGTTGCGGCATGCGCCGGCACGACCCAGGCAGCCCAGGCACCGGCCAGCAGCAGCGCCAGCCAGGCTCTGCCCGAATGCTCTCCCGACTTGTCGATGCGGATCAACACGGTGTAAGAGTATCGGCTCCTTCGTCATCGCCGCCGGGGAGCTTCTCACCGGGTGTCGTGCTGGATCACTCCGCCCACCGTGGTGAGCTCGACCTTCGTATTCGGGATCCTCGAGGCCGGAATCGCGAACAGGTCATCGCTGAGGACGATGAGGTCCGCGTACTTCCCTGGCGTGATCGAGCCGCGATCACCTTCGCAGAAGTTGGCGTAGGCGCCCGCCAGCGTATAGGCGTGGATCGCGGTGGGAAGGTCCACCGCCTGATGCGGCATCCACGGATCACCCCCGTCGAGGTCGGCCCGGGTGACGGCCGTATAGATTCCGATGAGCGGATCCATCTCGGTGACGTTCCAGTCGCTGGAGAATGCGAGCGGTGCCCCAGTGTCGTGCAGGCTCCTCCAGGCGGCCCCGTAGCGAGACCGCTCGGGACCTACCGCGGCAACCCAGTCCGCGTTGAGCGCGGGCGCAAATGGGCGAGGCTGGACGCAGGGCACCACCCCGAGCCGAGCGAAGCGTGGGATGTCGTCGGGATGCACGCATTCGACGTGGACGATCTGATGGCGCCGATCGCGTGATCGGTTCTGCGCCTGTGCCCGCTCGATCGCATCAAGGGCGGTTCTGATCCCGCGATCACCGATGGCATGCGTGAAGGTCTGGAACCCCCGCGCATCCAGCTTCGTGATGAGCTCGGCGAACTCGTCCGGTTCGTAGAACAGCGCGCCGCTCGTCGTCGGCTCGTCGCTGTATGGCTCGAGCATGGCGGCCGTGTGTCGCTCGATGACGTCGTCGATGTACAGCTTCAGCGGCCCCACCCGGAGCCGATCGTCCGTGAAGCGCTGCGCCGCCTGCGCGAATGCATCCAGCTCGGCGTCCGTCGTGCCCCGCGGGTGGAAGAGCGCCACGATCAGCCGCGAGCGCAGGTCTCCATCGCGTTGCGCGCGGACGAAGAGCGCCAGGTCATCGAGCGAGTTCTGGGGCTCGACGACGGTGGTGATGCCGAACGAGGTGGCCATCTCCAGGCTCTGTCGCAGGCGGGCGTACTG
>JALYNS010000310.1 GCA_030773035.1 Chloroflexota bacterium | reverse complement strand
CCTGCGCAGGGAGCCCGGCGGACGGGCGCCCCTCACATCGGGCCAGGTGCGCGACCTGGTGGTGGCGCTGGTGCTGAGCATGGGTGCACTTGCGCTGAATCCCAACGGCATTGCCCTCTACGCCTATCCGTTCGACACGGTTGGGATCACGGCCCTCAGCCGGTACGTGATGGAGTGGTTCCCGGCCGACCTGGGCAGCATCTTCGGCTGGCTGCTGCTTGGGTTCGTGGTGATTGCCGTCCTGCCCGTCTTCATCTTCGGGCGCCGCCGATTGCGGACGTCGGATGGGCTGATCCTGGTCGGCCTGACGGTGATGGCCTGGCAGGCGATCCGTTTTCTGCTGATCGTCGGGCCGATCGGCGCCGCGATCGCCGCCGTCGTGCTGGCCCCGATCCTGGCCGAGACGCGCCTCGGGCGCCGCGTGGCGCCAACCCTCGCCCGTCTTTCGCAGCCGGCGTTCGGGCGGCGTGGCGCGATGCACGCCGCGGTCGCCCTCCTGCTGCTGGTCACCGGCATCGGGGTGGCGCTGGCGCGCACCTACCCTGCGCAGCAGTCGGCGGAGATTGCGCGAGTCCTCCCGGCCGATGCGGTGTCGTGGCTGGATGAGCACGAGCCCGGGACCCGCATCTTCAATCGCTATGAGTGGGGCGGCTACATCGGACAGCATCGACCGAGCCAGCCGATCTTCATGGACGGCCGCGCCGATGTGTACGGAGACGGGCTGCTCCAGATGTACGTCGCGATCATCGGGGTGCGAGGCGACCCGCAGGTGGAGCTGGACCGATATGGGATCGACTACGCCGTCTTCCCGCCTGCCACGCCGCTGGCTGACTGGTTCGACGCGTCGGGCGCGTGGGACCGCGTCTACACCGATGCGACCGCTGCCATCTGGGTCCGTCGCTGATGCGCCGCGACCTGGCGATCCTGTCCGCGTTGGCCGTGATGGCCCGCCTGCTCGCGGCGCTGCTGATCGATTACCCGCCCTACGTCGACCCCGCCTACTACCAGCTCGTCGGCGAGCAGCTCGCCGCCGGACATGGCTTCAGCGTGCCGGTTCTGTGGAGCTTCCTGGAGGTTGGCGGCCGGCTGCCCGCCGACCCGATCCTCCCGGTCCCGAGCAACGGGCACTGGATGCCCCTCACCTCCATCGTGGCTGCCGGCTCGATCGCCCTCTTCGGCGACCTGCTGGGATCGGGGCGCGCCGCTCAGCTGCCGATGATCCTGATCGGCGCCGCGCTGGTCCCCTTCACCTACCTGATCGCAAGAGACCTCTGGGGCTCGCGCTTCAACGCGTGGATCTCCGCATTGCTGGTCCTCACCGCCGGGCCGTTGCTGATCATGGTCCCGCTGGTGGATGCCTTCGCCGTCTTCGGCGCGGCGGGGGCCGCGGCCATCTGGTGCGCCACTCGGGCGGTTCGAGCCGGGCACGCCGGCCCATGGCTGGTGGCCGCGGGCGCGTGCGTCGGCCTCGCGACGCTCGCGCGCGTCGACGGGCTGCTCCTGGGGGTCGCTCCGGCCGTCGCCTGGGGAGTCCGTCGCGATTGGCCATCGCGGGCGGCTCGCATCGGCTGGGGCTCTGCCAGCTTCGCGGCTGCGGCCCTCGTCCTCGCGCCGTGGCTGGCGCGCGATCTCGCCACGTTTGGCAGCGCCTTCCCCTCGGCCGGCGGCCACACGCTGTGGATCACCAGCTACAACCAGCAGTTCTCGATCGCGCACGACCCCTCGGTCTCGGACTACCTCGCGTGGGGCCCCGTCAACATCCTCGGCTCCAAGCTTGCCGCGTGGGGCGAGCTGCTTGGCCGGACTGCGGTGTTGATGGGCGGCATCTTCGTCCTGCCCTTTGCGTACGGCCTCTGGCACGAACGGCGCCGGCCTGAGCTCCAGCCCTTCCTGGCCTATTTCGCGATCATGCTCGTCGCGATGGGGGCCGTCTTCACCTTCCACGCGCCGAAGGGCGCGTACTACCACTCGTCGCTCGCCTGGCTCCCCTTCGCTGCGCCGCTGGCCGTCGCGAGCCTGGCTCCCGCATCGACGGTTGCGGGGCGGGCCTGGCCATTCCTCCGTCGCGCGGCGACCCACCGCTTCCTGGCCATCGTCGGCATGGGCGGTGCCGTGGCACTGTCGCTGATCGCATCGGCGGTGCTCATCGGCCAGTGGTCGGACGCCCATGGACGATTGCAACGCGCAGGTGAGTACCTTGTCGTGCACGCCGAGCCAACCGCGGTGGTCATGGCGTACGACCCGGCGGCGCTCCACGCGCTGACCGGCAACCCTGGCGTCGCCCCACCGTTCGACGGCTTCGCGGTGATCGGGCAGGTGGTGGCTGCCTACCGGGTCGAATGGGTGGTCGTCACCCTGCGACCAGGCGAGACGCGGGATCCGCTCGGGCTGTGGGATGGTGCGTCAGCGACCGATGCGGCCGGCGACCACCCGGACTTCCTGCCGCTCGAGCCGGCGTTTGCCGCCCCGCGTGTCCGGATCTATCACGTGGTCACCGACCACGCATTGACCTCGGAGTAGTACTTCCGGCGCCCGAAGTACTGTTGACCCTGAGCACCTTGGGCGGGGAGCATGGGGGTCGGGTCAGGTACTGCCACCGGACCCCGTACCACTGAGGACCCACGCGCTTGCCAAGGACCGCTCCGACCCTCGTCCCCGATAGCTTCGATCAGCTCCGCGCGCAGGCCGCCGAGAGCGTGCGACGTGACGCGCGTCGCCTCCGCGAGGTGGCTGAGCGCTACCGTGAGCAGTACCGGGGTCGCCTCGAGGAGTGGGTGCAGCTTCGCGCCCGCGTCGACCACCGGCTGGCTGCTGCCCGAGGCACCGCACCGCCGCCCGAGGTCCTGCGTGCAAAGCACGACGCCCTCGCCAAGGAGCTCGCCGGCCTGCAGGCCAGCCTCAAGCGGATCGATGTCGCCGCACGACAGCTGGAGCTGGTGATCACCTACCTCGGCAGTGATGACGAAAAGGCCTCTGACCCGACGCTGAGCGATGCCGACGTCTCGCCGGCCGCCATCTCGCTGAAGATCATCCAGGCGCAGGAGGGGGAGCGCCAACGGCTCGCCGAGGAGGTCCATGATGGTCCGGCGCAGGTGCTGACCAACGCCATCTTCCAGGTCGAGTACCTCGACCGGGTCATCGACGACTCACCGGACACCGCCCGCGACGAGCTCTCCTTCCTGCGCACCATGCTGCGCGAGGGGCTCGACGATGTCCGTTCATTCATCGCCAACCTGCGACCGCCCTCGGTCGAGTTCGGCCTGGCACAGTCGATCGCCGATACGGGCGCCGAATTCGCATCACGACACGACATCACCGTCGACGTTTCGGTCGCCGGCCTCGATGCCCGCGTCTCCACCGACGCCAAGGGCCCGATCCTGCGCATTGTGCAGGAGGCTCTCCAGAACGTGCGCAAGCACGCCGCCGCCACAGCCGTCCGCATCGGGCTGGAGGCGAATCACCTCGTCATCGTCGACAACGGCCGCGGGTTCGACGTCATGCGTCTCGCCTCGGCCACCCGCAACTTCGGCCTGCAGTTCATGCGCGAGCGCGCCGAGCTGATGGGTTCGTCGCTTCAGATCGAGTCCCGCCAGGGGGAGGGGACTCGCATCCTTCTTCGTATTCCGGAGGTTCGCTAATGGTTACCATGGCCGCCAAGGAGAAGACACCCGTGGAGACAGTCGCGGAACGCCGCCAGGGGGCTGACCGGCGAAACGCCGGGGTCAAGACACGCATCGTGATCGTGGACGGGCACACGCTCTTCCGTCGCGGCGTGCGCAACATCCTGGAGCTCGAAGGGGACATGGAGGTGGTCGGCGAGGCCGGCAGCGGCCGCGAGGCGATCACCACCATCGGCGAGCTGACTCCCGACGTGGTCCTGATGGACCTGACCCTCCCCGCGCCCAACGGGATCGAGACGACCCAGCGCGTGAAGCGGGAGCTACCGCACACCGCGATCATCGTCCTCGCGCCCAACGACGACGAGGACCAGCTCTTCGAGGCGATCAAGGCAGGCGCGGCGGCGTATGTGCTCAAGGACATCGACCCGACCGACCTGATCGCGATCATTCGTCGGGTGCGCTCCGGCGAGTACCTGATCAACGACAAGGTGTTCAGCAAGCCGGCCGTCGCAAGCCGGGTTCTCAAGGAATTCCGCGAGCTGGCGGTCTACGGGGCCGATGCCCAGCCGATCTTCGCTCCGCTCTCACCGCGCGAGGTCGAGATCCTCGACAACATCGCCCAGGGAATGACCAACAAGCAGGTCGCGTATGCACTCGGCATCAGCGAGCAGACGGTGAAGAACCACATGTCCAGCATCCTGCGCAAGCTGTCTGTGAACGATCGGACCCAGGCGGTGGTGTACGCCATGCGCCAGGGCTGGATCAAGATCCCCGAGGACTGATCACCGGAAGTCCCGTCCATCCCCGTACTCCTGCGCCATGGGCCTTTCTCCACTCGACGGGTAGCCTGCGGGTAGTCGTCGACGGGTATCCGTGACGACGTTCATCTCCTCCGGCACAAGAGCCGCGCTGCAAGGCGCGGCTCTTGCGCATGCCGGCGCAGCACGGTCCCACCCACCCTGGTCGCAGCTCGCGCGGTGACTCCAGTTGGACGCACTGAACCCGGCCAGCATCTCCTTCGCGCCCACGCCGCGACCTCGCCCGTCTCCCTTGACAAGGCAGAGGGGGGTACGCCAAGGTACGCCCCGTCTCCAGCGGAGTGGGACCATCGGGTCATGTTCATACCCGTGGGCCACTTCTAGGCTTGCGTCGCCAATCCCTGAGGAAAGGAGGTATCGCGAAAGCATGATTCAGTTCATCAGTTCTCTTCTTACCCGTTTCCACCGCGAGGATGAGGAAGGTCAGACGCTCGTCGAGTACGGTCTGCTTCTGGCCCTCATTGCGATCATCGTGATCGTTGCTCTCATCTTCCTCGGCCCGATCGTTAGCCAGATCTTCCAGAACGTCGGCGAGAACCTGCAGGGCGCCTAAGCCCCACTCGTCATTGACGTAACGAGAGCCCCCGGGATCGTCCCGGGGGCTCTTCTCTCGTCCGACGCGCTGCCGGTGGTACCAGCGCCGGGATAGCCGATAAGTCCGGTCGATGCCGCTCATCCCGCCCTCGTAGACTGTTGACCGCAGTCACAATGCTGCGACGGACCACATCGGTCATTTGTCATCATCCATGCTCGAAGGGAAACTTCAGTGAAGCGATCAAATCGCCTGGTCATTCTGGTCGGGGTGCTGCTCGCCATCCTGGCGTTCGTGGGCATCGTCGTGCTGCTTGGCAACAACGCGGGGCCGGGCACGGTTGCGCCGACGACCGTCACGGTCCTTGTCGCCAAGGCGGATATCGCCATCGGTGATTCCGTGACGCCCGCGATGGTCTCGGTCAAAGAGGTTGCTCCCGACGCGGTGTCGGGAACCCGCTTCTCCGACCCGTCGGAGCTCACCGGCAAGCCTGCACTGTTCCCCGTAGCCAAGGACCAGCAGGTGAGCGAGGAGCTCTTCGGAACAACGAGCAACGTCTGCATCGCCTGCCAGCTTGAGCCGGGCGAGAAGGCAATCGCCTTCCAGGTCGACCCGGTCACCGGCCTCGACTTCCTGATCCAGCCGGGCGACCACGTCGACATCCTGTATCGGACCGAGATCACGGTTCTGCAGCCCACGGCCGACTCGGCCGGTTCGTCGAACCCTCGCTTTGAGCCGATCGTCGGCCTGGAGGCGTCACCGACGGTCAAGACGCTCCTCCAGAACAAGCGCGTGCTCTACGTGAGCGGGACCAAGATCAAGCCGGCCACCAACCCCAACGCCACTCCGGCGCCTGGGGCACAGGGGACGACTGACACGCCGATCGCGTCGGTGATCATCGTCTTCGCCGGCAGCGATGCCGATGCCGAGCTGGTCAAGTTCGCGCAGAACGACAACAGCGTCATCGGCCCGTTGACCGCGATCCTGCGGCACACCGACGACGATGTGATCGAGACCACGAGCGGCATCACGCTGAAGATCCTGATCGAGACCTTCGGGATCCCGATCCCGGAGATCATCCAGGTTGCCGCCCCGCCGGCTCCGTAGCCGACGGCTCCCCCCAACGCAAGCAAGGACACGCGATCGTGATCAAAGTCCTCATCGTCGACGACATCCCGGAGACGCGGGATCACCTCTCGAGGCTGCTCGGCCTCGAGCGGGATCTCGACGTGGCCGGCACTGCCGGCTCGGGTGAGGAGGCGATCAAGGTCGCGATGGACCTGCGCCCCGACGTGATCGTCATGGACATCAACATGCCGGGCATGGACGGCGTGGCCGCTGCCGAGATCATCTCTCAGCGGCTGCCGACCAGCCCGATCATCATGATGAGCGTCCATGGCGAGGCCGACCAGCTGAAGCGGGCGATCACCGCGGGAGCCCGTGAATTCCTCGTCAAGCCGTTCAGCGGCGACGAGTTCTCGACGAGCATTCGACGCGTCTACGAGCGAGAGCTCTCCCGACGCACCCAGTTCCAGGCGTCGCTGCCGGCCGTGCCGGCGGCACCAACCCTGACCGATGAGGGCGACCACCTGGTGATCGCCATCTTCTCCCCCAAGGGAGGGGCCGGACGGACGACCATCGCCACCAACCTCGCGGTTGCCCTTCACCGCGAGACGGGGGCGCGAGTCTGCCTGATGGATGCCAACCTCCAGTTCGGGGACGTCGGCGTCCTGCTCAACCTCAATCCCAAGAACAGCTCGATCGCCGACGCGGTCGAGACCGGCGAGCCGGACGGCGACATCATCGACTCCGTCACGATTGAGCATTCGACCGGCATTCGAGTGCTGCTGGCTCCGCCGGCGCCGGAGGGCGCGGACCTCGTCACGCCCGCGTACCTGCGCAAGATCATCGAGCACCTGCGGGTGGGCAACGACTTCGTGGTGATCGATCTCCCGTCCGGGCTGAGCGACCATACCCTGGCGGTGATGGATGCGGCGGACACCATCCTGGTCTTGACCGCCCTGGAAATCACGACCATCAAGAATGTCCGCCTCTTCCTGGAGGTGGCGGAGCAGCTCGAATACGCTCGCTCCAAGATCCGCCTCGTCATCAACCGCGCCGACGCGGCACAGGGAATCAGGATCGCTGACGTCGAGGCATCCGTCCGGCGCCCGATCGACGGGACGATCGTGTCCGACGGCCGGCTCTCGGTGCTGGCGGTGAATCGTGGGGTTCCGTTCGTCGTATCCCATCCGGACAGCGTGCTCTCGCGCGACGTGACGAAGCTCGCTCGAACACTCGCCGGCGAGGTCGGCGTTGCCACGGACCAGCCCAATAAGCGCGGATTGTTTGCCCGCCGATAACGGGGAAGGACTTTTGAGATGTCATTGCTGAAGAGGATCGAGCGGGCGCGTCCCGCGGGGGAGGGGGAGCCGCAGGTTCCAAGCGCGCCGCAGACGCCGGTTCCGGCGCCGGGCGGCGGCAAGCCGGCCACGCCACCGACCGGTGGCGGCGGGGCGACAGCGCCAAACCGCCCGTTCCTGGGTGCGATGCCGGCGCGCGAGTCGTTCCGGGAGGCGAAGTACCGCGTCCAGAATCGGCTGATCAACGAGCTCGACCCGAAGCTCGACCTGAGCAATCAGGTCGAGGTCCGGCGCCAGATCGAGGAGCTCTTCGGCAAGGTTGCCGACGAGGAGGGCCTGGCCCTCACGCGCGCCGAGCGGGTGCGCATGCTCGAGCAGATCACCGACGAGATCCTTGGCCTTGGGCCGCTGGAGCCGCTGCTCCGCGACGAGACCATCACGGAGGTGATGGTCAACGGGCCCCAGCAGGTCTACATCGAGCGTGAGGGCCGCCTGGAGATGACAAACGTCACCTTCCAGAACGACGAGCACGTCATGAAGATCATCCAGCGCATCATCGCGCCGATCGGCCGCCGCATCGACGAGTCGAGCCCGATGGTCGACGCTCGCCTGGCTGACGGCTCCCGTGTGAATGCCATCATCCCGCCGCTCTCGCTGGTCGGGCCGGTGCTCACCATTCGAAAGTTCGCGGCCACTCCATTTACGGTCGAGGACCTGATCCGCTTCGGCACCGCCACGACCGAGATGTTCGAGTTCCTGGAGGCCTGTGTGAAGGCTCGCCTCAACATCTTCGTCGCCGGCGGCACCGGCTCCGGCAAGACGACGATGCTGAACATCCTCTCCTCGTTCATCCCCGACGACGAGCGGATCGTGACGATCGAGGACGCCGCGGAGCTCCAGCTTCGCCAGGAGCACGTCGTCACGCTCGAGGCGCGCCCCTCGAACATCGAGGGCAAGGGCGCCATTCCCATCCGCGAGCTGGTACGCAACGCGCTGCGCATGCGCCCCGACCGGATCGTGGTCGGGGAGTGCCGTAGCTCAGAGGCGCTCGACATGCTGCAGGCGATGAACACGGGCCATGATGGGTCGATGTCGACCGGTCACGCCAACTCGCCGCGCGACATGCTGGCCCGCCTCGAGACGATGGTGCTCATGGCGGGAATGGACCTGCCGCTGCGCGCCATCCGCGAGCAGATCGCATCGGCCGTTGACCTGATCGTCCACCAGAACCGCCTCAAGGATGGCTCTCGGAAGATCGTGAACATCACCGAGGTGCAGGGCATGGAGGGCGACGTCATCGTGATGCAGGACATCTTCGTCTTCGAGCAGACCGGGGTCATCGAGGGCAAGATCGAGGGCAAGCTACGGCCCACCGGAATCCGTCCCAAGTTTGTCGAGAAGTTCGAAGCGGCAGGGATCCACCTTCCGCCGAACGTCTTCGGCTCTCCGTTCTAAGAGGAGTAGGCCTTCCATGGGCATGTTGCCGTTCCTGATCGCCGGCCTCGCCGCAGGCTCTGTCGTCCTCGTTGCGGTGGGCATCGCCATGAGCGGGGGCTCGGGTGGCGTCGCCTCGCGCCTTGAGCGCTACGCGCGCTCCCAGGGGATCGACACCACCGCGACGACCGGAGACCGCGAGTCCGCGGTGATCGCCGGCCTGTCGCGCGTCATCGAGGGCCAGGACCTGAGCACGAGGCTTTCGACCGAGATCGCACGTGCCGACCTGAAGCTGCGTCCTGCCGAGTTCCTGTTTGCCTGGATCGCCTCCCCATTCGCCTTCGCCTTCATCGGATACGTGCTCGGATTCATCCTGCCTGGCTTCCAGAACCCGGTCGCGCTGGCCGTCCTCTTCGCCATCGGTGCCTACTTCCCGCGCTGGTACGTGGGGTATCGGCAGCGCAAGCGGCTGACATCGTTTGGCCGCCAGCTGCCTGACACCATCACCCTCCTCGCCAACTCGCTGCGAGCCGGATCGTCCTTCCTGCAGGGTCTCGAGCTGGTCACGCGAGAGGCCCGACCACCGATCTCCGAGGAGTTCGAGCGCGTGGTGCGTGAGATGAGCCTCGGCGTCGCCCTCCAGCCTGCGCTCGGCAACCTGGTGCGCCGGGTGGCCTCGGAGGACCTGGAGCTGATGGTCACCGCCATCAACATCCAGAGCCAGGTCGGTGGCAACCTCGCCACGGTGCTGGACTCGATCGCCTACACCATTCGCGAGCGCGTCAGGATCCAGGGTGAGATCAAGACCCTGACCGCCATGCAGCGCTACAGCGGCTACGTCATCACCTTGCTGCCGGTCGGCCTGGCCGGCCTCCTCTTCCTCATCAGCCCCTCGTACATCACCGCCATGCTCGAGAAGCCGCCCGAGACGTTCGGGCTGCCGACCGGCATCATCTTCTTCATCATCGGCGCGATCAGCATGGGCATCGGCTACGTGTTCATCCGCCGCATCGTCGATATCAAGGTGTAGCCCGATGCCTACCGAGATGCTCATCGCCGTCTTCGCGGCCGCCGCTGTCCTGCTGATCACCTACGGGCTCGCTTCGTCCCCGTCCAAGGACGCGGTGCAGCAGCGCCTGGAACAGCTCATCACCCAGCCCAAGACCCTCGAGGAGCTCGAGCTTCAGGCGCCGCTCTTCGAGCGGACCCTGCGGCCGCTGGTGCAGCGCCTTTCGCGCATGGTGAACCGCGGCGACCAGGGCGGGCTCATCGCGCGCCAGGACCTGAAGCTGGAGCGTGCCGGCTATCCCGGAGGCCTGCGAGGCGCCGACTGGATGGGCGTCAAGCTCCTCTCGACACTGATCTTCGGCGGCGGCGTCGCCCTGCTGATGCTGGGTGCCGGAGGCATCCCGATGGCGCTGCTCTTCGGGCTCGGCGGCGCCGCCCTGGGCTACATGCTGCCCGAGTTCTGGCTGGGCAGCCGCGCGCGCAAGCGATCCTGGGAGATGGTCCTGCAGCTGCCGGACGCCCTCGACCTTCTGACAATCTCCGTCGAAGCCGGCCTCGGCTTCGACGCGGCGCTCGCCAAGGTGGTAGAGAAGATGGAAGGCCCGCTGGTCATGGAGTTCCGCCAGGCCTTGGCCGAGATCCGGATGGGCCGCAGCCGCAAGGACGCCCTGCGCGACATCGTGGCCCGCGCCGACGCACAGCCGATCAGCAACTTCATCGGCGCCATCGTCCAGGCCGAGCAGCTCGGCGTGCCGATCGCCAAGGTGCTGCAGATCCAGTCCCAGCAGCTGCGCATCGAGCGCCGCCAGCGTGCCGAGGAGATGGCCGCCAAGGCGCCGGTCAAGATGCTCTTCCCGATGGTGGGATGCATCTTTCCGACCATCTTCATCGTCATTCTCGGTCCGGCCATCGTCACCGTGATGAAGGGCACCGGGATCTGACATGCTGCCGGCGATGCGGCCGGCTCTCCTGCTGGTGGATGACGACCCGACCCTCCTCTCCGTCCTCGCCCGTCGGATGGCGCGCGAGGGGTACGAGGTCGTCACCGCGGACTCCGGCCCGCGCGCACTGGCGCTCCTGGATCAGCGCTGGCCGTCGCTCCTGATCGTCGACCTGATGATGCCGGGCATGGACGGCTTCGAGCTCTGCGCCCGCGTCAAGCGGATCGCCGACCTGCCGATCATCGTCCTCTCCGCGATCGATGCCTCGGAGGCCAAGGTACGCGCGCTCGAGGACTACGCGGAGGATTACGTCACCAAGCCGTTCGACCCTGATGAGCTGGTCGCGCGCGTGCAGCGGGTGCTCCAACGATCAGCCGCCGGCAAATCCGGCGTCGTCCTCGACGGAGGGGACCTGGAGATCGACCTGGTCGGCCGACGGGTGACGCGGGCCGGGGCGTCGACGCCCCTCACCCCGACCGAGGTGCGTCTGCTCCACCAGCTTCTCGGCCAGATGGATCGCACGGTGTCGACCGACAACCTCCTGGACCGCGTCTGGTCCGAATCGGACGGGGCGGATCCGTCATATGTCTGGGTCACCGTCCGGCGACTGCGCCGCAAGCTGGAGGCCGATCCGGATCGGCCGCGCTTCCTCCTCACCGAGCGCGGTGTCGGCTATCGCCTGGTGTCGACCCCGCAGGGGGCCTGACGGGTGGCCCGGGGACGCCCTTCCCTCCGACTCCTGGCCGCACTCCTGCTGGCGGCTCTCCCCCCGATCGCTGTCCTGGCCGCGAGCGACGTCCTTCTACCGAGCTGGCTCGCCAATGCGGGCAGCGGCGCGGTCCTCGTGGGGGCTGTTGCCGCCACCGTGCTCTGGGCGGGCCTGGTGACCCTCCTCGCCGCTCGGTCGCTCGCCGGCGAGGCGCGCTCGATGGTCACCATCGCTGAGCGCGGGGTGTCGCGCGAAAGGGCTGCCGAACGCCCGACGGCCGATGACGGACTATCCGGCGTGCAACGGCGCCTGGTCTCGACGCTCGAGGAACGCAACCGCCAGATCTCGGACCTGGCGGCGCTCGTCCGCTCGGCGCCGATCTCCGACGACGCCGGTGCCGTCGCCTGCGCCATGGTGGCCGGAGCCCGGCAGGCCACCGGTGATCCGACCTGGATCCTGGCCGTACTGCGCGTGCACGACGGCGGCGAGCTGCGTCCCGGCGTGTACGGACCCGATCCGGACGCGCCGCGCGAGGTGCTGGCCGACGTCCACCTGTGGGCCTCCACCGCTGGGCTCGCCGACGGGTCGGATCCCGGCGCGAGACTGGTCTCCGGGCCGTGGGGTGCTTTCACCGTCATCGATGTGGCGGCCGGCGACGAGCTGCGCGCGACCCTGCTCGCGCCGTGGGAGGGGCGACCTGATCCATCACCCGCCGACCTCAACCTCTTCGGCCTGATCGGCCAGCACGCTTCGACTGCCATCGAGCACGCGCTCTTGTACGCCCGCGTACGAACCCAGACGGATGAGCTGAACCGCATGGCAGCGGTGCAGACCGACTTCCTGCGCGGCATCACCCACGATCTGCAGACCCCGCTGACCAGCATCCGCGTCCTTGCGTCGGAGCTGCAGGGGTCAGAGGTGGTCGACGCCGCGGCGCGGATCGACCTCGAGACGATCGCCCACCAGGCCGATCGGCTGCGCCGTATGGTCGGCCAGCTGCTGGCCGTCTCGCGGCTGGAGGTCGGCGAGCTGACCCCGCAACAGGAGGTCTTCCGCGCCGCACCGCTCGTTCGCCGGACCTGGGACGCGCTGCGCGACACCGGACACGGATTCGCGCTCGAGGAGAGCGGGCCTCGGCACCTGGTGGTCGCCGATCCGGATCGGCTCGAGCAGGTGCTGTGGGCGCTGATGGACAACGCCGTGAAGTACAGCCCACGGGGCTCCGCCGTGACCGTGCGGATCGAGAGCCACGCCACAACGACCGGCGACGGGCTCGTTTCGGAGATCTCGATCAGCGACGCCGGCGCGGGCATGGATGCGGCGACCGCGGGGCGCGCCTTCGAACAGTTCTTCCGGGCCGATGAGGCTCGCCGTCTTGTGCCTGACGGCAGTGGAATCGGCCTCTACGCGGCGCGCGGCCTGGTCGAGGCGATGGGCGGCCAGATCCGGGTGGTCAGCGAGCCGGGCCAGGGCACCTCGATGATCATGACGCTCCCGGCCGAGCGTGCCGACGACGCCACGGACGACGATCCCGACAAGCTCGTCGTCGGGGCCGACGGGGTGACCAAAGTACTCTCGTAGTCCGGACCTGGCAGGACATACGCTGCAAGGAGCCCTGCAAGGTTCGCCGCGTACGATGCCTGCACAAATCTAGGAGATCGACCACCCGTGATCGTGCCCTTCCGTCACCGCAGGATCCCTCGCGACCCAGACTTCGACCAGCAGACCCCGGCAGTCAAGGCCGGCGCTGGTTCGCGCGTTTCGCGCCCCAACGCACGCTCGCAGGCCCCCCGCGGTCAGGTGCTCGTCATCTTCGCCGGCACCTTCGTCGTGCTGCTGCTGATGTCCGCCCTGGTCATCGACCTCGCATGGCTGTGGAACAACAGCCTGCGGATCCAGCGCACCGCGGACGCCGCCGCACTGGCCGGCGTGGTGCACCTGCCAAACGACGTCACCAGCGCGCGGAACGCCGCCGACAAGGAAGCCACCCGCAACGGCTTCGACGGTTACCCGGTCCCATTGAATGGCGTCACCGTGACCCCGACCCAGGACGCGCAGAACCCGCGCCGCCTGAATGTCAAGGTGACCGCCCCGGTCAAGACCTTCTTCCTCGGCCTGATCGGGATGCAGACCATCGTCGTCAGCCGCAATGCCCATGCCGAGTACGTGCTGCCGGTGCCGATGGGCAGCCCGGAGAACTACTACGGCGTATTCGGCGACGTGCGAAATGCCACCTTCACCGGGACCGTGAACGTCCCCGCTGCACAGACCCAGGCATTCGACGGCGACATCACCAACTCATGGGACAGCCCGGCCAACAACACGAGCGGGTGCAGCGGTGGCACCCCGTGGTTGAACCCGGGGAATGCGGCGACCAACAACAACTCCTACGCCGACAGCAATGCCGCCGCCGGCTCCTGTTACTGGTGGCGCGACTACACCTTCGGCTTCACCCCAACGGTCGTGAGCATCGACGGCATCCAGGTCCGACTGCGTGCCTTCCTGGGCGGGTCAGGTGCCTCCACCAACTGTCGCCTCGACGCCGCCGTAACCTGGAATGCCGGCACGACCTGGTCGGCGACCCGGCAGACCGCGGCCATGACCACGTCCGAAGCCACGTACAACCTCGGCGGGCTCGCTGACCTCTGGACTCCGCCGGCCCACACCTGGACGACGGCCGAGCTCAACAACGCCACCAACTTCCGGGTACGCCTGACATGGGTCCGGCCGACTGGGACGGCGACCTGCGCCGCCGCGCGGTTCGCGCGCGTCGACCAGATCGAGGTCAACGTCGTCTATACGTACTCGACCACCACCACAGTCACCGCCACGTACCCCCTTCAGGGG
>JALYNS010000309.1 GCA_030773035.1 Chloroflexota bacterium | reverse complement strand
GACGTCCTGGTCCTGCCGAACCTGTACGGCGACATCGTCAGCGACCTGGCCGCCGGGCTGGTCGGGGGCCTCGGCGTTGCCCCCGGCTCGAACATCGGGGAGAAGGCAGCGGTCTTCGAGGCGGTCCACGGCTCGGCGCCGAAATACGCCGGCCAGGATCGTGCGAACCCGACCGCGCTGATCCTCTCGGGGGCGCTGATGCTGCGCCACCTGGGCGAGACCGATGCCGCGGACCGGGTCGAGTCGGCGGTGCGCGCGGTGATCGCCGAGGGGCGCACCACAACCCACGACCTGGGCGGGACCGCCGGCACGCGCGAGTTCGCGGCCGCCGTGGCTGGCCGCGTCCGTGGCGCCTGAGCCACCACCAGCCCATGTTCGGTTACCAGATCAGTTGGTCGCAGCTGGCCTGGTTCGGCCATCGGGCCTCGGGCATCGGCGTCCTCATCTACCTTTTCATGCACATCGTCGAGAACGCCACGCTGGCCTTCGGGCCTGACGTCTACGACTGGACCCAGACCCTGTTCCGCAACCTGCCCGTGCGCCTGGGCGAGATCGTGCTGATGGCCGCGCTGGTCTACCACTCCCTCAACGGACTGCGCGTGATCGCGATGGACTTCTGGCCCTCGACCACCCGCTGGTATCGGCCGCTCACCTACACGGTGATCGTCGGCACGCTGGTGGCCATGATCCCGCTCGGCCTGATCATGATCACGCCGTACGCCCCGTGGAACGGCCGCTGATGGCGATCGGGCGCAAGATCTGGCCGGTCAGCGGCGACCCGCTGCGACGCAACCCATCGCGGGCGGCGCGCTCCCGCCCGGGCGAGCCGGGCTTCGAGCGCTGGATGTGGTACTTCACCCGCATCAGCGGCCTGCTGCTGGTGCTCCTGGCGATGGGCCACATGGGGATCATGCACGTGCTCGTGCAGCTGACCGGGCAGGAGATCAACTTCGCCTTCGTGCTCGAGCGCTGGGGGAATCCCTTCTGGCGCGGCTACGACCTGCTGCTGCTCGTCCTGGCGCTGCTGCACGGCGTGAACGGGGCCCGGATCATCATCGGCGACTACGTCGAGCGGGGCGGGCTGCGCAGTCTGCTGATCGGGATCCTGCTGGCCGTCACCTTCGTCTGGCTGCTGCTCGGGATCCTCGTGATCCTCACCTTCGATCCCGCCGGCGCGCCGGCCATCGGGCCCTTCTCGTGAGCCTGAGCCGCGGCAGCGGCGGCGGTCGTCCACGGCCGCGGACCCACGACCTCGATGCGGTGGTGGTCGGCGCCGGGGGAGCGGGCCTGTATGCCGCCCTCGAGCTGAAGCGCGAGCTCGGGCCGGAGGCCCGCATCGGCGTCATCAGCAAGCTGTACCCCACCCGCTCGCACACCGGCGCGGCGCAGGGCGGGGTGTGCGCCGCGCTCGGCAACACCGAGGAGGACCACTGGGAGTGGCACTGGTTCGACACCGTGAAGGGCGGCGACTACCTGGTCGACCAGGACGCGGCCGAGGTGATGTGCCGCGATGCCGTCTCGACCGTCATCAACCTGGAACACCTCGGCCTTCCGTTCAACCGCACCGCCGAGGGACTGATCGACCAGCGACGCTTCGGCGGACACACCCGCAACTATGGCGAGGGGCCCGTGCGACGGGCCTGCTACGCGGCGGACCGCACCGGGCACGCCATCCTGCAGACCCTCTTCCAGCAGTGCATCAGGCACGATGTCGCCTTCTATGACGAGTACCAGGTGCTCGACCTGGCGATGCCGTCCGGGCCGGCGGGACCGGTCAGCGGGGTGATTGCGCTGCAGCTGTCGAGCGGCGAGGTGCATGCCTTTCGCGCGAAGGCGGTCCTCTTCGCGACCGGGGGCTTCGGCAAGATGTTCAAGGTGACGAGCAACGCCCACACCCTGACCGGCGACGGCGTGGCGATCGCGTATCGGCGCGGTCTTCCACTGGAGGACATGGAGTTCTTCCAGTTCCACCCGACCGGGATGTACAAGCTCGGGTTCCTCCTCTCCGAGGCGATGCGCGGCGAGGGCGGTGTGCTGCTGAACGGCAGGGGCGAGCGCTTCATGGAAGGCTACGCGCCGACCATGAAGGACCTCGCCAGTCGCGACGTGGTGAGCCGCAGCATCTACCAGGAGATCGCCGCCGGGCGGGGGATCGACGGCCAGGACTTCGTGCACCTCGACGTCCGGCATCTCGGCGCGGAGGTGCTCAACGAGAAGCTGCCCGACATGAGCGGCTTCATCCGCACCTACTTCGGGATCGAGCCGCTCACCGACCTGGTGCCGATCCAGCCGACCGCCCACTACGCCATGGGCGGCATCCCGACCGATATCGACGGCCGCGTGCTGGCCGATGAGAAGGGGCGCATCGTGCCGGGCTTCTTCGCGGCAGGGGAGTGCGCCTGCGTCAGCGTCCATGGCGCGAACCGGCTCGGCACCAACTCGCTGCTCGACATCCTCGTCTTCGGCCGGCGCTCGGGGATCGCCATGGCGGAGACGGTGCGCAGCGCCGAGGCGCCGGAGCCCGACCCCGGGGCCGAGGCATCGGTCTTCGATGCGGTCGCCGAGCTGCTGGCGCGAGTAGAGGGCGAGCGAGCGGCCGTCATCCGCACCGAGCTGCAAGAGACGATGTTCGCGCGCTGCAGCGTCTATCGCTCTGGCGCGGGGCTCAGCCAGGCGTGGGGCGACGTGCTGGCCCTGCGCGAGCGTGCTCGGCACCTGGTGGTGCATGACAAGGGCCGCCGCTATAACACCGACCTCGGCGAAGCGCTGGAGCTCGGGTTCCTGCTCGACTGTGCCGAGGCAACGGTGGCGTCGGCGCAGGCCCGCCTGGAGAGTCGAGGCGCGCACGCGCGCGAGGACTTCCCCGAGCGGGATGACGTGAACTGGCTGAAGCACACCTTCGCCTACCGATGGTCGGATGGCGCGCCGCCGCACCTCGCGTATCGGCCGGCAACCATCACCCGCTTCGAACCGAAGCCGCGGACCTACTGACCGATGGAAGTCCAGCTGCGCATCCTGCGCTTCGACCCCGAGCGGGACGCTGCGCCCCATTGGGAGGAATACACCGTCGAGGCCGAGCCATCGGATCGCGTCCTCGACCTGCTGCACCGGGTCAAGTGGTACCAGGACGGCACGCTCACCTTCCGACGGTCCTGCGCCCACGGCGTGTGCGGCTCTGACGCGATGCTCATCAACGGCCGCAACCGGCTCGCCTGCGAGGTGCTCATCAAGGACGCCGGCGCCAGGGTGAGCGTCGAGCCGGTCCGCGGGTCTGCGGTGATCAAGGACCTGCTGATCGACCTCGACGGCTTCTGGGAGAAGTACCGCTCGGTGATGCCGTTCCTCGTCAACGACGAGGTGCCCGACGATGGCAGGGAGCGCCGCCAGTCGCCGCAGGAGCGCGAGCGGTTCGACGACACCAGCAAGTGCATCCTGTGCGGCGCCTGCACCACCGCGTGCCCGTCCTTCTGGTCGAACCCCGACTATGTTGGGCCTGCCGCCATCGTCAACGCACATCGGTTCATCTTCGACAGCCGCGACCATGCGACCGAGGAGCGGCTCGAGATCATGGCCGACGCCGACGGCGTCTGGCGCTGCCGCACCATCTTCAACTGCGTCGAGGCCTGTCCGCGGGGGATCAACATCACCCGCGCCATCATGGAGGTGACCCGCGCGATCGAGTCCGGTCGAACGTGAGCAGCGCCGGTCCCGGGCGACGCCTGCTGATCCATACCGATGGCGCCGCCCGGGGCAATCCCGGCCCGGCCGGTGCAGGCGCCATCCTGCGCGACGTGGAGACCGGCGCCGTGATGGCAGAGCTGGCGCGCTACCTGGGCGTGCGGACCAATAACTACGCGGAGTGGACTGCGGTCGAGGACGCCCTCCACGAGGCACTGCGACTCGGCGCGACGCACGTGGACCTGCGCCTCGACTCGGAGCTGGTGGCGCGCCAGATCACCGGGCGCTATCGGGTCAAGCACCCGGATCTCAAGCCGATCCACGCGAGCGTGATGGCCCTGCTCGCCCGGTTGCGGGGCTACACCGTTGGACACGTGCCGCGGGAGCTGAACAAGGATGCGGACCGGCTCTCGAACGTGGCCGTCGACGAGGGGCGGTGAGAGTGGCCGGCGAATGTGGCGGTACACTGTTGGTCCCTGGAGGCGGCCGGACGGCCGCGGG
>JALYNS010000308.1 GCA_030773035.1 Chloroflexota bacterium | reverse complement strand
CCTCCGGCGTGAGCCAGTCCAGGTTCAGCTCGTCCGCGTAGCGGGCGGCGAGGCGCCAGGTCCGGTTGGGCCCGTTGCCGCCGACCATGATCGGCACCCGGGGCGCCTGGAGGCCGCGCGGGACGTTGATGGCATCGGTCACGGTCGCGTGCGTCCCCTCGAAGGTGGCGTGCGCGGGCGCGAGCATGCGGGTGATCACCTCGAGGTGGTCGGCCAGCATTGCCAGGCGGGTGCGCGTGTCGGGGAAGCCGTAGCCGTACGCCCGCCACTCGTCCTCCTTCCAGCCGGCGCCGATGCCCAGCTCCATCCGGCCGCCGCTGACGACGTCGAGCGTGCCGATCATCTTGGCCGTCAGCGCGGGGTTCCGGAACGCGGTGCAGATGACGACCTGGCCGAGGCGGATCCGCTCGGTCGAGGCGGCCAGCGCGGCGAGCGTGGTGAACGACTCGAAGGTGATCTCGTCGGTCGGATCGGGCTCCGTCGTGAAGTGGTCGAAGACCCAGGCCGATTCGAAGCCGAGCCGCTCCGCCTGCCGAGTCACCGCCAGGGTTCGCTCCCAGGCGCGTCGCGCGTCCCAGCCGTCGTACTCGCCGGTCCAGCCCTGGGGCACCACCACGCCGATATCCACGCAGGGCACCTTACACGGCGGCGCCGGCACCGGGGTGGCCGACCGATGACTCCATCGTGTAGGGTCCGGCTCATGACAGGTCGGACCCTGACGTTGCGTGGCACCAGCTACCCGCTGGTTCTGCCGAACGCCCGCGATCCACGCCTGCACGTGGCGGCGGTCATCCTCACCATCCATCTCCTCGGGCAGGTCGGCCTGGGCTTCCAGCTGAGCGTCGTGCAGCTCGTCTCGGCGATGCTCACCTGCGCGGTGATCGAGGTTGCGCTGACCTTCCGCCAGACCCGGTCCTTCGTGTGGCCGGCCAGCGCGATGCTGACCGGCAGCGGCGTCGCCCTGATCTTCCGCCTGGTCGGGACGCCCGCTGGTGACCCGTGGAGCACCTACGGCTGGTACGTCTTTGCGGTCGTCGCTGGCCTCTCCCTTCTGACGAAGTACGTCATCCGCTACCGAGGCTCCCACGTCTTCAACCCGTCGAACATCGGGCTGGTGGTCGCCTTCGTCGTGCTCGGCAGCTCGCGCGCCGAGCCGCTCGACTTCTGGTGGGCTCCCCTCGAATTCCCGATGATCGCGGCCTACGCCGTCATCATCGCCGGCGGGCTGCTGATCACCAGGCGGCTGCGGCTGCTCGCCCTGGCGGCTTCGTTCTGGATCGCGCTGACGGTCGGCGTGGGCATCCTTGCCGCCTCCGGGCACTGCATGACGGCGAACTGGTCGTTCGCCCCGGTCTGCGGGGTCGACTTCTGGCGTGTCATCGTGACGTCGCCAGAGGTGCTGATCTTCCTCTTCTTCATGATCACCGACCCAAAGACCATCCCCGCCGGAAACGTGGCCCGCGTGGCCTTCGGCGTCCTGGTCGGGGTGGCGAGCACGCTGCTGATGGCGCCTCAGACCGACGAATTCGGCACCAAGGTCGGGCTGCTGGCGGGCCTCGTCGTGCTGTGCGCTGCTCGCCCGATCGTGGACCGCCTCCTTCCCGAAGCGCGATCCGCGGCGGACGACCTCGGCGGCTACGCGCTGAGGCAGGCGAAGGGCGGCGCGCTCCGGGTGGGAGCCATCGGTGCTGCGGTCCTGCTGGTCGGCGGCGGGATCGTCGCGGCCGGAACGCCGGCTCGCGGCGTGGTCGCTCCCGACGTGGCCGAGGTGCTCAACCGGGTGCCGCACCACGTCGATCCGGCAACCTTTCCTGCCATCTCCGTGGGACAGGATGTCCTGGACTTCGATCACACGATGGCCGGCCCCGCCGCGCAAGAGCTGGTGCTCACCATGGCCGAGAACCTCGAGCTCGAGACCCAGGCGCTGCTGCGACGCGACGCGAGCATCCTCGTCGCGGTCGATCACGGAGACCGGCTGGTCGAGATGCAGGAGCGGCTGCGGAACGCAGTCACGACGGGGACCACCGTGGTCGACCGATATGCGTTCGATGCCATCTCGATGTCGCTGCTGGTGCCGTTCGGCCAGCAGACCGGCCTGAGCATCGGCCTCCACTCGCGAGGCACGGTCACCGAGGAGACCTATGACGCCTCCGGCGCCCTCGTCTCGAAGCAGAGCTCCCCGTTCTCGCTCACCTTCGCCCTGCGCCGGGCGACCGGCGGGCGCTGGCTCAACGTGGCCGTTCTGCCACCGGGGGCCGGCGGCTGATCGAGGCGGCTCAGACCCCGAGCAGGCTCGATGCCATCGCCGTCCCGGTGATCCGCGCCTGGATCTTCGCAAAGGCGTCGTCGCGGGTCGTTGAGGTGTCGTCGCCGAACGGCGAGAAGCCGCAGTCGTCCGTCGTGCCCAGGTGCGCAGGATCGATGAAGCGTGCCGCCTGGAGCACCCGATCGCGAACCTCCTCCGCCGTCTCAATCCGCGGGTCGATGGGATCGGTGACGCCGACAAAGATGCGTCGATCGCCGGTGGCGTAGTCGGCCAGGAGCCTGAGCACGCCCTCGCGGTCGGCCTCTCCGGCGAGCTCCACGTAGAAGTTGTTCACGTTCATGCGGAAGAGGCCGGGAAGCAGCTCCGCGTAGTCGATGTCGGCGCTGTGGGTCGAGTCCCCGTCGCCGCCGGGACAGGTGTGGAC
>JALYNS010000307.1 GCA_030773035.1 Chloroflexota bacterium | reverse complement strand
GCCCCCGACGTCCCGCCCGCGCACGTTGAGCAGGACGCTCACGACCAGCAACCCATTCTCGCTCGAGATCATGGCGGGTCCGTTCACACGACGGATCTCCGCGAGCTGGCCCAGCGGGACCTGCGCCCCGCTCGGGGCGGCCACCAGCACACCCGCCAGCGCCTCCGGAGACGAGCGGAACGGGGCCGCGTACCGCACGCGGACCGGGAAGCGCTGGCGCCCCTCGATGGTCAGGGTCAGGATGGTCTCCCCGACCCCGGTCTCGATGACGTCCTGGATCGCTCCCACCGTGATGCCGTACCGGGCCGCCGCCTCCCGGTTCACCCGGATGTCCAGGTACGGGGCTCCGGTCACCTGCTCCGGATAGACGTCGGCGGCCCCCGGGATCCGCCGGAGCACGTCGCCCACCGCGCGCGCCCGCTCCTCGAGCACTTTCAGTTCGTCACCGAACACCTTGACGCCCACCTCCGAGCGGATGCCGGTGGTGAGCATGTTGATCCGATTGATGATGGGCTGGGTCCAGATGTTCGAGACACCGGGCAGGGTTGTGGCGACGTCGAGCTCGGCGATCAGCTTCTCCCGCGTCATCCCGGGCCGCCACTGCGACTCGGGCTTGAGGTCGACGATGGCCTCCGTCATGTTCACAGGCGCCGGGTCCGTCGAGGTCTCGGCCCTGGAGATCTTCGCCACGACGCCGGCCACCTCGGGCACCCCCAGGATGGCCGCGTTCTGCTTCTTGCTGATCTCGATCGCCTGCGGCAGCGAGATCGCCGGATCGGTCACCGGCATGAACATGAGGTGCCCCTCGTTCAGGGGCGGCATGAACTCCTCTCCGATGCGCGGCACCAGCGCGAGGGCGCCCACCAGCACGAGCGCGGCAACCCCTAGCGTCAGTGCGCGGTGGCCGAGGGCCCAGGCCAGCACGGGCCGGTAGAGCCAGACCAGGGGGCGCATGATCGGATTGGCTTCCTCCCCCCGCACTCGACCGCCGATCAGGAGCGTGCAGAGCACCGGCACCAGGGTGACGGAGAGGATCGTCGCGCCGGCCATGGCGAAGGTCTTCGTGAACGCCAGCGGGCGGAAGAGCTTGCCCTCCTGCCCGGTCAGCGCGAACACCGGGATGAAGGCCAGGATGATGATCGCCATCGAGAAGAAGATGGGCCGGCCCACCAGGCGCGTGGACTCGAGCACGGTCGCGGCCACCGCCTTGCGGTCTCGAGGGTCCACCCCGCGCTTCTCGATGAACCGGAAGGCATTCTCGGTGACCACGATCGCGGCGTCCACGAGAACGCCGATCGCGATGGCCAACCCGGCCAGCGACATGATGTTCGAGGTGATCCCGAAGTAGCGCATGAACAGGAACGCGGTGAGCACCGCGAGCGGGATTGGAATGGTCACGATGAGGACGGATCGCAGGTGGAGGAGAAACACGATGTTCACGAGCGTGACCACCGCCGCCTCTTCGAGGAGCGCGCGCTTGAGCGTATCCACCGCACGCTGGATCAGGGCGGAGCGATCATAGAAGGAGACGATCTTCACCCCGGACGGCAGCCCGGCCTGGAGCGCCGCGATCTTCTCCTTCACGCGCGCGATCACCTCGGTGGTACTGACGCCATAGCGCGCCACCACCACCCCGCCCACCGCCTCCTCCGTGCCCTTGACCAGCGCCGCCACCCGGAAGGCATCACCCACGCTCACGCTCGCCACCTGGCGGACGAACACGGGCACGCCGTTCTCCGCGCCGATCACCACGTGCTCCAGATCCTGAACGCTCTCGACCAGCCCAAGGCCGCGGATCACCGTCCAGCTCCCGCCGGCCTCGACCACGTTCCCGCCCACGTTGCGATTGCTCCGCATCACGGCATCCACCACCGCCGAGAGCGGGATCTTGAAGGCCCGGAGGCGGTTCGGGTCCACATCGATCTGATACTGCCGGACCACGCCGCCGACCGTCGCGACCTCCGCCACCCCGGGCACGGCGTTCAGCTGATAGCGGATGAACCAGTCCTGGAGCGCGCGGAGATCCCGCAACGACCGGCCCTCGCCCTCGACCGTGTACCAGAACACGTGGCCGACTCCGGTCGCGTCAGGCCCGCGAGTGGGGACGACGCCCGCCGGGAGCCCCTTCGTGAGCAGGTTCAGGCGCTCGAGGACCCGGGAGCGCGCGAAGTAGAGATCCACCGAGTCCTCGAAGATCACGTTGATCATCGAGAAGCCGAACGCCGAGGAGGATCGCACCACGCGCACGCCGGGAAGTCCCTGGAGACTGACCGTGAGCGGGTACGTGATCTGATCCTCCACCTCCTGGGGCGACCGGCCCGACCAGTCGGTGAACACGATCACCTGGTTGTCCGAGAGGTCCGGGATCGCGTCGATGGGCGTCGTCAACACGGCCCAGTACCCCCAGCCTCCGACGAGGAGGAAGAGGGCGATGACCAGCACGCGGTTCCGGAGCGAGAGGTCGATCAGCCAGTCGATCATGCACACACCTTGGCCCGGCCCACGGGCACTCGCCTGCGCGATGGCGGCATACCGCCCGCGCAGACTGGACTAACAGCTAGATGTCGAGCGGAATCGTGTTACAGCGAGAGGGGAGCGAACTTCGGGGGAGTCTCAGGGACGTTGCCATCAGCCATCGGCAGGTGCCCGTCTAGACCAGCTTCGACGCTCCTCACGCGAACCTCTGTCGGAGCGGCACTTGGAATCAACACCGCACCAGAAGTCCCGCAGAGCACGTCGCAGCCGTCCATTCCGGCGCAGCCGGAGAA
>JALYNS010000306.1 GCA_030773035.1 Chloroflexota bacterium | reverse complement strand
GTCCTACGACGCCGATCAGGGTCAGGCCCACACCACGCCCCCAACCCGACGTGTCGATCCCGGTGGCGGTGCCGATCACGATCCGGATTGCCCCGCTCCCGTCGTCGAGATCCCAGGCGATGCCGGTACTGAGCGTGGTGGCCGAGCTCGAGATGACGCCTGTCAGCTCGACCAGCTGGCCCTCGAACGCCTCGCCGATCGATCCCGTCGCGACGTCCACCGGGAGCGGCTCACTCCCCGTCCCCAGGATGGCGACCTGCGCGACCGACGCCCTGATGGTGCGCTGCGCATAGCGGTCGTCGACCGTCCCGGCGACGCGCATGAGCTGCCCGCGGCCGAAGCTGCCGTCGCTGAGCAGAACTGCAATGCCCGCGATGCCGTCGACGAGGTAGCCGCCGCCATCGGTGAAGTCAGCGGAGGTCAGCGCGAGGCCCTCCACGAGGACCTCGCTTCCATCGGGCAATGAGCGCGCCTCGGCGATCGAGATCGGCGCGGGTGTAGGTGCTGACGTCGACGATGGCGAGGAGCTCGGCGAGGACGTCACGGTCGCAATCGGGGACTCCGAGGGCGGAGGCGTCGGCATCGGTGTCTCGCTCGGGCCTGGCTCCACGGTCGGCTCGGAGGTCGGCTGAACCGATGGGCTGGCGGTGATTTCGGGTGTTGGCGTCGGGCTGGCCGACTCCCCGGGCGACTCGCTGGGCAGGGGCGTCGGGGTCGCGAGCACGATCGGCGGCGATCCGCTGTTCTGAGGGTCCGGGACCGGCTGGATCGCGAAGTCGACCAGGTTGTCATCGGTGTCCTGGCCCGATCCCGATGATCCGCCCGGGAGCCGTTCCAGGCTGCTGCCGGCGGCCGGGGCGGGAGCGGGGCGCGTCTCGAGCCACGGGCTTGCGGCACTGCCCCAGCCGGCTGCGTCGATGGCGGAGGTCCCGCCCTGGACGCGCAGCGCCACGCTGCCCCCGGTCGCCGCCAGTCCGTTCTCGTAGGCGATATCGGCGATGCTGCCAAAGACGCCGGCCGCGTTGGCGATCAGGAGATGGGCGCCGGCCAGCATGCCCGCGGCATCAGCATCCCAGGCCGCCTTGCGGGTGACCGTCGTGCCGGCGGAGGTCACGTACACCACCTCAAGGCCCTCGAGCGGCAACGTTGCGGAGGTCGGGTTGTACAGCTCGATGAACTCGTCGGAGGCGCTTGCCCCACCAGTCATCACCTCGCTCACCACCAGGTGCCCGGGCGTCGCGGCGGACACCAGTCCGACCGCACCGGCAACGTCCTCTGCCACGGGGAAGGCGACGGCCTGGTCGATCGCCAGCGCGAGCAATCCGATGGAGGCAAGTGCGGCGAAGAGGCGACGAACGACGAACACGCGCGACGGGGCAAGGGGCACGGCACACCTCAATGGCTGGGGGGCGTGCAGGCCGCGGCAGGATGGTGGGTGGCCGCTTATCGGCGCCTTAGCGACTGCTTATCGGCCGCCTCCGTGCGTGGCATGGAGCGCCGAGTACAATCGCCGCCCATGCCCAGCAAGACCGCCGCCCAGCAGGACGCCATGCGCCGCGCTGAAGCGCGCAGGCGCTCGCGGCTCGTGGCGCAGGGGCGCCTCCCCGACGAGGAGGAGAAGGAGACCGAGGCAGTTCCGGCACGGCGCCCCTCGGGGTCATTCCTGCAACGCCTCTTTCCGCCGGCCGCTCCGCTCGCCGGCAAGCCCCTGCCCCTCGCCGGCTTCGCCTACACGGGAAGGCTGCGACCGATCGTGCTCGGTGGATGGCTGATCCGGCAGAACCTGTTCGCCGGCATCGGGATGGGCCTGCTGTGGGCCGGGTCCTACATCCTGACGGTGCAGGAAGGCCGATCGATCTACGGCACCATCGCCTCGTTCGTCTCCTTCGGGGCGCTCGTCGCCGCAGGCTGGATCGGATGGCGAAAGCCATGGTTCTACGGCTTCGTGGCGGCCGTCATCGGCTACATCGTGTACGCCGTGTATGCCGTCTTCGCGTATTCCAGCGACCCGATATCCGTCCCGACATCGCCCAATTACGTGGCACCCGACCAGGTCGCCACCTACCTCTTCACCAACGGCCTGCTGCAGGCCGCCATCGGCGCGCTCGCCGGCTTCTACGGCGGCTACCTGCGTCGGCGACTGGCCGATCCCGCCACGCGCCAGGCCGCCGCCGCCCGACAGGCGGAGAACGCTCGCCGTCGCCGCTAGCGGCTCAGCGGTGGGCCGCGGCAGCGGCCTCGGCTGCCGCCATCGCGCCGGCGTAGTCGGGAGCGAGCCCCAGCACCTCGCCGGTTGAGCGCATCTCGGGACCAAGGGCAGCGTCCACTCCCGGCAGCCGCCAGAGCGAGCCGATCGGCGTCTTGACCGCCACCAGCGCGCCGTCGACCGCCAGCCCCGGCGCCCATCCCACCTCGGCGAGTGTCTGCCCCAGCGCACAGCCCACGGCCGCGGCCACCACATCCCGACCCGTTGCCTTGGCCACGATCGGGACGGTGCGGCTGGCCCGCGGGTTCGCCTCGATCACGACCACCCGCTCGCCGGCGACGACCATCTGCACGTTGAGCATGCCGCGCACCCCGAGCCGCAGCGCGATGCGCCCCGCCGTCGCCGCGACCTGCTCCTGGGTCGCCCGTGGCACGCGCTGCGGGGGCAGGACCGCCACGGAGTCGCCGGAGTGCACGCCGGGCGGGTCGAGCTGCTCGAGGATGCCGGGCACGCACCAGTCGCTCCCGTCGCAGATCACGTCGACGTCCAGCTCGATTCCCTCGACCATGCCATCGACCCGCAGCGGCCAGCCGATCTCGGTCCGCAGCAGCGCAGCCAGGTCAGCGTCCCGGCCGAGGACCGCAATCCCCCGGCCGCCGATCACCCAGGACGGCCGCACGATGGCGGGCAGCCCGATCTCGTCGAGCACCGCGCGCAGCTCCCCCTCGTCCGCCGCCACGCGACCCCTCGGCCCCTCGATCCCCATCTCATCGAGCAGCGCGGCGAATCGCTCGCGATCCTCGGTCAGCTCGATCGCCTCGGCGCTCAGCCCCGCGATCGGCACATCGGCATAGGCCAGCTCCTTGGCCAGGTCGATCGCCGTCTGGCCGCCAAAGGTGAGCACCACGTGCGGCGGCTCTCCGGTGAGCGCCCGCTCGTGATCAATCACGTCGAGCACGCTCTCGGCGTCGAGCGGCTCGAAGTAGAGGCGGGAGCAGGCGTCGTAATCGGTCGACACCGTCTCGGGGTTGTTGTTGATGACCACCGCGTCGAGGCCCATCTCGCGGATCGCCCACGCCGCCCGAACCGAGCAGTAGTCGAACTCGATCCCCTGCCCGATGCGGATCGGCCCCGAGCCGACCACGATCACGCTGCGCCGATCGGTCGGCGGCGCCACCTCCGCCACGGTGTGCGACGAATAGAAATAGGGCGGCTCGGCCGGGAACTCACCGGCGCAGGTGTCGACGCGGCGGTAGGCGGGGCGGATCCCCGCGCGCACCCGCGCCCGGCGGACGGCGACCGCCGGCACGCCGCTCAGCTCGGCGATATCGGCGTCGCCGAAGCCCGCCCGCTTGGCGTCAAGCAGCGATCCGCCGACCAGGCCCTGCTCGGCTTCGACCAGCTCGGCCAGGCGCTCGGTGAACCACGGCGCGATCCCGGTTGTCGCGCTCAGCCCATCGGCATCGATCCAGCCGTGGCGGAGCAAGGCGACCATTCGCCACAGCCGGCTGTCGCTCGGCTCCAGGAAGCCGGCCAGGTCTTCGGGTTCCCGATGCGCCAGCTCCCACTCCGCCGCCTCCCAGAGCCAGCCGTGCCCGCGCGGCTCGAGCGAGCGGATCGCCTTGAGCAGGGCGGGGCCGAACTCGCGATCGATCGCCATCGCCTCGCCGGTGGCCTTCATCTGGATCCCCAGCGACCGGTCGGCGGTCGGGAACTTGTCGAACGGCCAGCGCGGCAGCTTGACGACCACGTAGTCGACCGCCGGCTCGAAGGCCGCGCTCCCGGAGCCCGTCGCAGGGTTGGGCAGCTCGTGGAGGCGCTTGCCGAGCGCGATCAGCGCCGCAACCCGCGCGATCGGGTAGCCGGTCGCCTTGCTGGCCAGGGCTGAGGAGCGGCTGACCCGCGGGTTGACCTCGATCACCCGGTAGTCGCCGCCATCGGGCCGCACCGCCAGCTGGACGTTGCAGCCACCCTCCAGGCGCAGCTCGCGCACGATCTTCAGGGCGCAGCGCCGCAGCCGCTGGACGAGCGGATCGGGCAGCGTCTGGATTGGCGCGACCACGATCGAGTCGCCGGTATGCACCCCCATGGGGTCGAGGTTCTCCATGCCGCAGATGGCGATCGCGGTATCCGACGCGTCGCGGAGCACCTCGAACTCGATCTCGTACCAGCCGAGCAGGCTGCGCTCGACGAGCACCTGCCCGATGGGGCTCGCCGCAAGGCCGGTGGCCAACCGTCGGCGCGCCTCGTCCGGGGTGCCCGCAAAGCCGCCGCCTCCCCCGCCAAGGGTGAACGCCGGGCGCACCACCACCGGGGCGCCCAGCTGCTCGAAGAAGCGCATCCCGTCCTCGACCGACTCGACCACCGCGCTCTCCGGCACCGGCTCTCCGATCCGTGTCACCAGCTCGCGGAACCCGCCCCGATCCTCAGCCGCGCGAACCGCGGCAAGCGGCGTCCCGAGCACGCGGACGCCGAAACGCTCGAGCACGCCGGCGTCGTCGAGGGCAACCGCCAGGTTCAGCCCGGTCTGTCCGCCGAGGGTCGGCAGCAACGCGTCGGGCCGGTGCTGGTCGATCACCGCGGTCACGTGTTCGACTGTCAAAGGGCCGATCACCACCGTGCCGCCCACGTCGGGATCGGTCATGACGGTGGCGGGGTTCGAGTTGACGAGCACCGTCTCGACCCCCTCGCCACGCAGCGCCAGGCAGGCCTGCACTCCCGCGTAGTCGAATTCGGCTGCCTGTCCGATCACGATCGGTCCCGAGCCGATGACCAGGACCCTGCGCGGAGTCATGCGGTGGCTTGCGTGATCGCCGTGTCGAAGATGCGCGCCGCATCGATCGGTCCGGGAGCCCCCTCCGGGTGGAACTGGACCGATGCGATCCGCCCCGACGCGTGCACCAGCCCCTCGAGCGTGCCGTCGTTGAGGTCCCGGTGGCTGATCCGGTAGCCCGCTGCTGCCAGGGAGGGACCGTCGAGCACCTCGACCTCGTGGTTGTGTGCGCCGATGTCGACGCGCCCGGTGCTGAGCTCGAGCACGGCGTGGTTGCCGCCGTGATGCCCCACCGCCAGGCGTCGGGTGGCCGCGCCGGCGGCCAGGCCAAGCAGCTGGTGGCCGAGGCAGATCCCCAGGATGGGTGGTCCGCCGGCCACGGCACGCTCCGCCAGCTCCCGCACCGTTGCGATCTGCGGCGGCATGCGCGCTGGGTCGCCAGGGCCCGGGGAGAGGACGATCAGGTCGGGCTGCGCGGCGCTGACCTCGGCCGCGCTCGCGTCATGCGGCAGCACCGTCACCTCCAGCCCGCGCCCGGTCAGCGCGCGCAGCAGCGACCGCTTCACGCCGTAGTCGATCAGCGTCGCTCGTCCGCGTGGTGCTCCCTGCGCCGGGAGGGCGTGGGCACGCGGCGTCGACACCATCGCAACATGGTCGACCGCCTCCCAGCCGGGAATCGCTCGCGCCGCACGTACGGCGTAAGCCTCGTCCGTGGCCGGTCTGATGACGGCGCGCCGCGCCGCGCCGCGCCGCAGCTCGAGGGTCAGGGCGCGCGTGTCGATGCCTTCGAGAGCCGGGATGCCGGCCTCGAGCAGAAGCTCCTCGATGGAGCGCCCGGGGCCGGCGGGCGGGGTCACCAGGCGGGTCACCACCAGTGCCCGCGGGTGGATGCGAACGGACTCCATCTCATCGGGGTCGATCCGGTAGCTGCCGACCATCGGGTGGGTGAGGATCACGATCTGGCCGGCGTACGAGGGATCGGTGAGGATCTCGCCCCAGCCGGTCGCGGCTGTCGTGAACACGAGCTCGCCCTCGGCCGACACGAGAGCGCCGTGGACCGATCCGGCG
>JALYNS010000305.1 GCA_030773035.1 Chloroflexota bacterium | reverse complement strand
GGGTATGCGCCCGAGGCCGACCTCGGGGCGGCCGCCGTCCAGGTCAACCTGGCGGCGCTGGTTCGCGATGGGCAGCAGATCGTCGTGCCAGTCATGGGCGCACCTCAGGCGAGCGGCGGGCCGGGTGCCGGTACCGGGGGTGGGCTGGTCAACCTGAACTCGGCAGGCCCTGACGCGCTCGATGCGCTGCCCGGAATCGGGCCTGTGACGGTGCAGAAGATCGTGGCCGCGCGGGCCGAGCTGCCGTTCCGCACGCTGGAGGAGCTGGTGACGCGCAAGGTCCTGACCAATGCCCAGCTGGACAAGATCCGCGACCTGGTCACCCTCGGCTGACCGCCGGCCGGCCAGATGGCGACGCGCCTCGCCCTTCCCGGAGCGCTCGTTGGACTGGCGCTCGGGATCCTCGCCGCTGATTCCGGGGCGGCAGTCGGAGCGATGTTCGGCTCCGTGCTGGTGGTCGTCCTCGCGGCGGCCATGGCCCTCGTTCGTCATCCGGCAGGAGCCATCGCCGCTGCCGCGTTGGCCGTGGGCCTGCTGCTTGGCGCGTGGCGGGGCGGGGCCGTCGCCCTGCCGACGGGGCCGGGGAGCGTCCCCGGCCTGATCGGACGCGGTGAGCTGCGGCTGGTCGGTACGGTGGTCGACGACCCACGGCCCCGTGGCTCGTCACAGCAGGTCGTGCTCGAGGATCTCATCGCGGCGCGAGCGGAAGGTCCGGCGCACCGGGTGCGTGGCCGCCTGCTGGCCACGCTGCCGCGATCCGTGCCGCTGGCGGTGGGCCTCCGCGTCGCGCTGGAGGCCGAGGTCGAGGCACCGGCCGCATTCGACGGATTCGACTACCCCGCCTACCTGGCACGCCAGGGGATCGGTGGCCTGGTGCGGGTCCGCGAAGCGCGCGTGCTCGACGGCCCGGAGCGGGCGGGCCCGGCCGCGATCGCCGCAGCGGTGCGCGGCTGGCTGCTCGGCGGCCTGAACGAGATGGTGCCGGAGCCGGAGGCCGCGCTCGGCGCCGGCATCCTGCTGGGCGTGCGGAGCAGCATCTCGCCGGAGATCGCGACCGCCTTCGCTACGGCGGGGCTCACGCACGTGGTCGCCATCTCGGGCTGGAACATCGCCATCGTGGCCGCCATCGTGGCGTCGCTGGCCCGTCCGCTCGAGGAGCGCCGGGGCGGACGCTGGCTGGCCCCCGCTGCCGCTGGCGGCGCCATCGCCGGGTACGTCATCCTGACCGGTGGCTCGCCATCGGTGGTGCGGGCAGCCCTGATGGCGGGCGCGATGATGGTTGCCCGACTCGGCGGCTCGCGCGCGCACGCCGCCTCTGCACTCGGCCTTGCGGCGCTGCTGATGCTGCTGGTGGCCCCCACTGTGCTGTGGGACGTCGGCTTTCAGCTGTCGGCGTTGGCCACCGGCGGCCTGATCCTGTTCGCGGCGCCGATCGAGGCGCGGCTGGCCGGCTGGCCGGCCTGGCTGCGCGAGCCGGTGGCGCTGACCCTGGCCGCCCAGCTCACCACGCTTCCGGTCGTGGTCGCGAGCTTTGGCCAGCTGTCGCTGGTGGCGCCGGCGGCGAACGTGGTGGTGGTCCCCCTGGTCCCGATGGTGATGCTTCTGTGTGCGATCGCTGCACCCCTGGGGGCGATCGCAACCGGCCTGCACCTTGACCCCCTGGCGGACGCGGCCCGCTGGGCAGTCGGTGGGACGGCCTGGCTCGTGCTCCGCGCCATGATCGTGGCCGGACAGGCGGCCGCATCGGTGCCGTTCGCCGCACTGCCCCTCGCCGCGCCCGGCTGGCTGGCGCTGGCCTGGTATCCAGCCCTGGCGTTGGGCTGGAGGCGTTTCGTGCGTCCGGCGGATCTGCGGCCGCCCGAGCAGGAAGCGGGCGCCGAGCTGATGCCGTTGCGTCCCGCACCACATCGATCGGCAGTGGTGGAGCGTCTGGGCGGAATCCTTCGGGGGTTGGCGAGGCCGATGGTCGGGCTCGCCGTAGTCGGCACGGTGCTCGCCGCGATCACGATCGTGGCCCTGCCGGACGGCCGACTGCACCTGGTCATGCTGGATATCGGGCAGGGGGACTCGATCATGGTCACGGCGCCGAGCGGCGCCACGCTGCTGGTCGATGGCGGCGCCGACCCGGACCTGCTGCTGCGACGCCTCGGCGAGCGGCTGCCATGG
Source organism: Chloroflexota bacterium (assembly GCA_030773035.1). Lineage (GTDB taxonomy): Bacteria > Chloroflexota > Limnocylindria > QHBO01 > QHBO01 > CF-167. The sequence goes on along the minus strand of JALYNS010000305.1, from coordinate 1,482 downwards.
TGGCAGCGCCGCATCGACGTGATGATCCTCACCCACCCCCACGAGGATCACGTGGCCGGGCTGGTTGCGGCGCTGGAGCGGTATCGCGTCGGCCTGGTCCTGGATGCGGGCCGCCACTATCACAACCCGACCTACCCCCGCTTCGTGCAGCTGGCCCGCGAAGAGCCGGGCGGGCGGTTGGTCGCGGCCCGTGCCGGACAGCGCATCCGGCTCGACCGAAGCACCGTGCTGACGATCCTGTATCCCACCGCCGCCGACGTAGCCGGTGGGCTGCCAGAGGGCGACATCAACAACGCATCGGTGGTGGGTCTGCTGCAGAGCGGCAGCTTCACGGCGCTGCTCACCGGCGATGCGGAGGCGCCGGTCGAGGCGATGCTGGCCGAACGTGGCCTGCTCACCGGGGTCGACTTGCTGAAGGTTGGCCACCACGGCTCGAACTCCAGCAGCAGCCCACTGCTCCTCGGCGCCACCGCCCCACGGGTCGCCCTGATATCAGCGGGAGTCGACAACGACTACGGCCACCCGCACCAGGTCACCCTCGACCACCTGCGGGCCATCCCCGGGCTGCGCGTGCACCGCACCGATCTAGAGGGCAGTCTCGAGGTGGTCAGCGACGGGCTCCACTACGAGGTGCGCAGCCGGGTCGGCATCGATCCCTGGCGCCTGGTGGTCGGGGCACCGATCACGGCCGGGCGGGCGGCGCGTAGCATCGGGCCATGGCCATCCCATCCGTCGCCGAGGCCGAGCAGCTGCTCGCCTCCTTCGACCTGCCCGATGGGATCGTCACCCACTCGCGCGGCGTCAGCCGCGTGGCGGCCGAGGCAGCGCGGCTCCTGGTCGCAGCCGGGGTGGAGCTCGATCCGCACCTCGTCGCGGTCGCCGCCCTGTTGCACGACGTCGACAAACCGCAGACTCGTGCCGGCGGCGGCGAGCACGGGCTCCTCGGCGCGCGGTGGATGACTGAGCGCGGTCATGCAGAGCTGGCCGAGCCGATCGCTTCGCACCCGGTCAGCTGCCTGCTCGATCCATCACGCGCACCGCAGGGGTGGGCGACCAAGGCCGTGGCGGTCGCCGACCGGCACGTCGCCGAGGGGTTCGTCTCCATCGACGAGCGGATCGACGACCAGGCCCGGCGTTACCCCGGCTTCCGCGCCGAGCTGGATGCAGTGCGGCCCCTGGCGCACGCCATGCAGGCCGAGCTGGCCGCCGCGACCGGGCTCAGCGTCGAGGAGCTGGAGGCGCGCCTCCGGGAGGCATGGGATGCCGGGAAGCGGGAGCCGGCGTGAGCGCCGCACTGCTCCTGGTCCACGGCGACGATGGCTTTGGCATCGATCAGGCGCTGGCCGCGTTCGCGAGCGGGGTCGAAGTCGGTGAGCGGACGGAGATCACCGCTGAGCGGAGCCCGGACGAGGCCGCCATCGACCGCGCCCGGGTCGAGTCCGCCACGGTCGGCATGTTCGGCGCGCACCTGGTGGTGCTGCG
>JALYNS010000304.1 GCA_030773035.1 Chloroflexota bacterium | reverse complement strand
GACGAGGTTCGCGCCGCCATCGACGGCGGACGGCCAGTCGTTGCCCTCGAGTCGAGCCTGATCGCCCAGGGCCTGCCCGTGCCGCACAACCTCGAGACCGCGTTGGCCGCCGAAGCGGCGGTGCGTGGCGAGGGGGCGGTGCCCGCGACCGTGGCAATCGACGGCGGGCGGCTCCTCGTCGGCGCGCCCGCGGCGGTGCTGGAGCAGCTGGCGGACCCTGCGAGCGGCGCCGCCAAGGCCACGTCGCGTGACCTCGCACCGCTGCTGGCGGCCGGGCGGCTGGCGTCGACCACCGTCAGCGCCACGGTGCGCATCGCGGCGATGGCCGGCATCCGCCTCTTCGCGACTGGCGGCATCGGGGGCGTGCATCGCGGGGCGTCGACCACCCACGACGTGAGCAGCGACATCGACGAGCTGGCCGCGACCGGTGTGGCGGTGGTGAGCAGCGGGGCGAAGTCGATCCTGGATCTCTCAGCCACGCTCGAGCTGCTGGAGACTCGCAGGGTTCCCGTCATCGGCCTCGGCGTCGACGAGCTGCCGGCCTTCTACAGCGCCACCTCCGGCCTGCCGCTCGCACACCGGGTCGAGACGCCGGCGGAGGCCGCCGCGCTGATCGCGCTGCATCTCGCGCTGCCGGGCTCGGGCGGGATCCTCATCGTGCAGCCTCCGCCGCCCGATCTCGCCATCCCGCCCGACGAGGTGGCCGCCTGGGTCGCGGTGGCCACGTCGGAGGCGGTCAGCCGGGGGATCCAGGGAGGAGGCGTCACGCCCTGGGTGCTGGCTCGTGTTGCGGAGCTGTCGGGTGGCCGGACGCTGCGCACCAATATCGGCCTGATCGTCAACAATGCACGAATCGCGGCGCGCATCGCCGCCGCGCTCGCCGCGACGGGGCCTTCCAGCAGCGGATAGGCACCTGGCCCTCGGCGGCTGCTATCCTGCGCAGCAGCGCGCGAAGTGGGCCGCGGCGCACGAGTGGAGGTCGCATGCGGATCTACGAGGGGAGCCCGCGCCAGGACTGGGAAGAGGTGCTTCGCAGCATCGGCTCCTTTGCCGATCGCGAGCGTCTCAAGGAGCTGCTCCTGCTCGAGCTCGACGCCGGGTTCCTGCTCCAGGGACTGGCCCTTCCCAGGGACAGCGCCTGGACAGAGTCCGAGGGGATGCTGATCAAGGCCACCCACGAGCTTCCCGATGACGAGATCGGGAAGCTGATCGACGAGGCGGAGGCCAAGCGCAGCGAAGCGGCGCCGACGGTGCCGCATGCAGAGATCGCCAACTACTATGAGCAGTCATTGCGCGTGATCGGTGCCTACCTTGACGGGCAGAAGGCGCGCGACGTCTTCTTCTTCGAACAGGACGGTGCTTTCGTGCTGCGATTGCTGTTGACGGCCTCCGGCGGAGCCGCCGCCGGCCACCAGCTGGTGGAGTTCACGAAAGAGGACATCCTCGCTATGATCGAAGCAGCACCAACGCAGCGACAGTAAGGGTCCCTCTACATGAAGCTCATCAAGATCCTGTTCGTTACCATCGGGGCGCTCCTGGCCGCGATGATCATCATCCCGCTCACGGTCCTGGCCGGGCTCTTCGTCTGGCTGAAGCTGACCGAAGAGGAGGACGAGGGCGACCTCGAGATCGAGGACGCGGTCTAGGCGGTACTCAGCGCCCATGCGGCGGTCCAGGACACCGCCGCAACGAGGATCCCGTGCCAGAGGCGCCGCTCGCTGCGCGCGCCAAGGACGATCGCAAGCAGGCCCACCAGGCCCAGGCCAACGCTCGCCGGACCCGCTCGCCCTCCGATGAGCAACGCGCCCCCGACTCCAAGTCCGACCGCCAGCGCGAGTCCGGCGGCCAGCATGCTGCTGGCCTGACGTCCGAGCACCTGGGCAAGGGAGCGCGAGCCGCCCGCCGCGTCGGCGTCGAAGTCACGTAGCGTATTCGCGAGGTGCGCGGCCACCGCGAACGGCGCCAGCAGCGGGATCGCGGGCAGCACCCGCTCGAGCGGGACGCCAACGCCCGCCGCGATCCACGCCGGCAACAGCCCGAAGCTGACGAGGTAGGGGAGCGCCGAGAAAGGCGTTCGCGACAGGGCCATGTTGTAGGCCAGGGCCGACGTCGACGCCGCCACTCCCAGCGCCAGCGCCAGCGTGCCAAGGCGCCAGGACGCCGCCAGCTGCACGGCCAGGCCGATCGACGCGATCCAGGTCGCGGCGTTGAGGCTCAGCTCCCCGGCGGGAATCGGCTTCTCCGGGCGTGCGTCGGCGTCGCGGACCCGGTCGGCGATATCGTTGGTCGCGCCGGTGAAGACCTGCGAGCCCGCCACGGCCAGCACGGTGAGCGCCCAGGCTTCGTCGATCGGCAGCCCGGCCTGGGTCGCCAGGATGGCGCCAAGCGCCGCGGACAGGGCCACCACGGCCGCGGCCGGAGCGGGATGAATAAGGCGCAGGGCAGCGAACACCGGCCATATCATCGCGCGTCGGTCATCGCGGCAGGTTGCCCGGATGCGCTAGACTGACCTCCCGAGTGTGGCGTTGGCGTCCAGGCTCGCGCGTTCCCCGAAGAGGCGCGCTTGAGCCACCAGGCAGAGGAGCCGAGCGATGCCGAAGTATGTCTTCGTGACCGGGGGCGTCACCTCCTCGCTCGGCAAGGGCATCACCGCCGCCTCCATCGGGCGCCTTCTCAAGTCGCGCGGGATCCCCGTCTCGATCCTGAAGCTCGACCCCTACATCAACATCGATCCGGGCACCATGTCGCCGTACCAGCACGGCGAGGTGTTCGTCACCGATGACGGTGCCGAGACCGATCTCGACCTGGGCCACTACGAGCGCTTCATCGACGAGAACCTGTCGCAGGCCAGCAACGTCACCACCGGGCGCATCTACCAGAGCGTCATCGCCAAGGAACGGCGCGGCGACTACCTGGGTGGCACCGTGCAGGTCATCCCGCACATCACCAACGAGATCAAGGAGCGGATCGCGCGCGTCGCCCGCGACGGCACCGGTTCGGTCGCGACCAGCGGCCTGGCCTCGCACGGCGTGGTTGTGGTCGAGGTGGGCGGCACCGTCGGCGACATCGAGAGCCTTCCCTTCCTGGAGGCGATTCGCCAGATGCGCAAGGACGTCGGTCGCCGCAACGTGCTCTACGTGCACGTCACCTGGCTGCCCCAGATCGGCGCAACCGGAGAGCTGAAGACGAAGCCGACCCAGCACTCGGTCAAGGAGCTGCGCGGGATCGGCATCCAGCCGGACGTCATCATCCTGCGCAGCGACGAGCCGATCGACGACGAGATCCTGGACAAGGTCTCGCTCTTCACCGATGTGGACGTGCATGCGGTGATCCCACTCAAGACCGCCTCGAGCATCTACGAGGTGCCGATCCAGCTCGAACGCGCCGGCCTGGGAAAGCTGATCACGCACGAGCTGGAGATTCCCTCGGTCGAGCCCGACCTTCACGACTGGCAGGACCTGGTGGCGCGCATCCGGGCAGCGCGGCCGGAGGTCGAGATCGCCATAGTCGGCAAGTACACCGAGCTGCCGGACGCCTACATCAGCGTCAGCGAGGCCCTCAAGCACGCGGCGCTTCACCACCGGGTCGACGTCAAGGTGCGCTGGATCCGCAGTGAGCACCTGGAGCGGATCGAGCCCGAGCAGATCGCCGACGAGCTGGCCGGCGTGGCCGGCGTGCTCGTTCCCGGCGGCTTCGGGTACCGGGGCGTGGAGGGCAAGATCCGGGCCATCCGCTGGGCACGCGAAGAGCGCGTCCCGTACCTGGGCCTCTGCCTGGGGCTCCAGTGCGCGGTGATCGAGTTCGCCCGCATGGCGCTCGGGACCGATGACGCCAACAGCTCCGAGTTCAACGTCTTCACCGAGCACCCGGTGATCGACCTCATGCCGGACCAGACCGATGTCACCGACAAGGGCGGCACCATGCGGCTGGGCCTCTATCCCGCCCGCCTCGAGGACGGCTCGCGGGTGCGCGCGGCCTACGGCACGGAGATCGCCTACGAGCGGCATCGGCATCGGTTCGAGGTCAACAACGCCTACCGCGAGCGGCTCAGCGCCGCCGGCATGTGGTTCAGCGGGGTCTCGCCCGACGATCGGCTGGTCGAGTACATCGAGCTGCGCGACCACCCCTGGTTCGTGGCGACCCAGGCGCACCCCGAGCTGAAGAGCCGGCCCAACCGGCCGCACCCGCTCTTCCGGGAGTTCGTCGGCGCCGCCGCGGCCCGGCTCGGCCTGCCGTCGGCCGAAGCGGTCGAGGCGCCCGCAGTGCCGGCCGAGAGAAACGCCTGAGCCGATGAGCCCGCGTCCCGTGGCCGGCCGCGGTTCGACCTTGCCCGCCTTCAGCCGGCCTGCCTACGAGCGCGACCTCGCCGCCTTCCTCTCCCAGCGCGAGGAGGAGCTGTACCAGCACGGGGCCGGGCTGCGCGATGAGCTCTCGCTCGAGCCGATCTACGAGCGCCATGCGTCCCTGTTCCGTCGCGAGGTGGTAGATGCATTGCGGAACCTGTTCGATTCGGGCGGGGCGGAGGTCGGCCACAATCGCGCGCTGCTGGCGGCTGCCACCGACGGCTTCATCGAGCGGGAGGTCGCCGCACTGACCGATGCCGTCGGCACGGCCGAGGCCACCGCGGTCGTCATCTGGCGCGGTGAGGCGATCCCGTATCGGTCGCTCAGAAATCGGATCAGCGAGATCAGCGGGCGCGCCGAGCGGAACGCGCTGTTCGCCTCGTACGTGGAGGCAGAGGAGGCGATCAACCCGCTGCGGCTGGAGCGCTTCGAGCGCATCGGCGCGCTTGCCCGCGAGCTGGGATACGCCGACTACGTCGAGTTGATCCGGACCACCCGCGGCTTCGATCCCGACGCGCTGGGAGCCGAGATCCGCGCCTTCCTGGCGGAGTCAGAGACCCCCTACTTCGCCGCGCTGCGCCGGTTCCTGGCGCGGATCGAGATCGAGCAGGGCGACGCCAGCCTGGCGGACCTGTGGTACCTGGTGCGCGGCAGCGGCTGGGACAACTGGTTCGACGGCAGGAAGGTGCTCGGCGTGCTGGAGGCGACGCTGCGCGGTTTGGGGATCGAGCTGCGCGCGCAACCCGGCGCGACGCTGGACGTCGAGTCGCGGCCGAACAAGTCACCGCGCGCCTTCGTGGCGGTGATCAACGCCCCGCGCGACGTGCGCCTCGTGATCCAGCCGCACGGCGGCTGGGACGACTACGGCGCCGTCCTGCACGAGGCCGGCCACCTCGAGCATTTTCTGCATGTCGACCCGCGCCTGCCGGTCTCGCAGCGCGAGCTTGGCGACTCCAGCGTGACCGAGGGATACGCGATGACCTTCGAGCGCCTGCTCGCCGAGCCAGCCTGGCTGACCGAGCAGCTCGGCATGCCGCCCGAGCACGCCACCGCCTTTGCCGATTTCTACTCTCTCTATCACCTCGTCTCGATGCGATCCCTGGCAGCCAGCCACCTGCACGAGCTGCGGATGCATCGCGGCGGCGATGCGGCGCTGCATCGGGCCACCTACGCCGGCCTGGCCGGCCTGCTCATCGGGGTGCGGGAGCCCGAGGAGCGCTACCTGCTGATCGACGACGGGATGTACGCCGCGTCGTACCTTCGCTGCTTCATGCTGGATGCGGCGCTGACCGACTACCTCGTGGCTCACCACGGAGAGGCCTGGTTGAGCAGCGCGGCGGCCGGGGAGACACTGCGGCGGGCATGGAGTCGGGGGCAGGAATGGAACGCCGAGCAGGTGGTTGCGCATCTCGGGTATGATTCGCTCGACTGGCGACCGGTCGTGCGTCAGATTCGGGCCAAGCTCATCGGCGAGATGAGCGGCTACGGCGGGCCCAACATCACCACTCGCGCGGGGACCCGCAAGGTCTGACCGGTCATCCGCCCGCGCGTCCCCCGGACGAGAGCGACACGCCCAGCGTGGGTCCCGTGGAAGCC
>JALYNS010000303.1 GCA_030773035.1 Chloroflexota bacterium | reverse complement strand
CGCCGCAAGAGCTACAGCGTGGTGCTGCTCGACGAGATCGAGAAGGCGCACCCGGAGGTCTTCAACATCCTGCTCCAGATCCTGGAGGACGGCCACCTGACCGATGCCAAGGGCCGACGCGTCGACTTCCGCAACACGATCATCATCATGACCAGCAACGTCGGCGCCCACCTGCTCCAGAAGGACTCGCGGATCGGCTTCCGCGCCGATGGCGAGACAGGATCCGCGGCCGAGGCAGCCGGCGACTACGAGCGGATGAAGGAGAAGGTCCTCGGCGAGCTGAAGAACGTCTTCCGGCCCGAGTTCCTGAACCGGATCGACGCCACCGTCGTCTTCCGTGAGCTGACCCGCGAAGAGATCCGCGAGATCGTCGACCTGCTGCTGGCACGCGTGAAGGCGCAGCTGGCCGGGCAGCAGATGGAGCTGATCGTCACCGATGCCGCCAAGGACGCGATCATCGTGAAGGGGTACGACCTGTCATTCGGGGCCCGACCGCTGAGGCGCGAGATCCAGCAGCAGATCGAGGATCCTCTCGCCGAGCGGATGCTGCAGGCGACCTTCGAGGCGGGCGACACGATCGTGGTGGACGCCACCCCCGACGGCCTGATCATCGACCGCAAGACGCCCAAGGAAGCCAAGGAGCCCGTCAAGGCCCGCTAACGGGCCGATAAGGCGGCGGTACTCGGCTGCGTGGCAAGATGGCGGAACCCGTGCCAGCCATCCGCTCCGTCTATGTCTGCCAGCAATGCGGCGCCAGCTCCTCGCGCTGGTCGGGCCAGTGCCCCTCGTGCGACGCATGGAACACGCTGGTCGAGACAGTCGTCACGCGTGCCGCGCCAAGCACCGGCGCGTCAGCGAGGGCGCGCGAGCGTGCCGCCTCCGCGGGTTCGGCCGCCATCTCGCCGATCGGGGCGGTCAGCAGCGCCGAGGCATCCCGCCTGGCGAGCGGGATCGGGGAGCTGGATCGCGTGCTGGGCGGCGGACTCGTTCCCGGCTCGATCGTCCTGTTCGGCGGCGATCCGGGGATCGGCAAGAGCACGCTCCTTCTTCAGCTGGCAGGACGCCTGGCAGCCGCCGGCCATGCCGCGCTGTACCTGACCGGCGAGGAGTCAACCTCGCAGGTTCGCGGTCGCGCCGAGCGGGTCGGGGCCGTGGTGGATGGAGTCGGGCTGGTGGCCACCACCGACCTGGCGACGGCGGTCGGCGCGATCGAGGGGACGACGCCGGCCCTGGCCGTGGTCGACAGCGTGCAGACCTTCGCGAGCGCGGAGCTCGGCGGCCCGGCCGGCAGCGTGGGACAGGTCCGCGAGGTGGCCACCCGGCTGGCCGAGGTGGCCAAGGCGGGCACGACCTGCGTGGCGCTGGTGGGCCACGTGACCAAGGAGGGGACCGTTGCCGGCCCGCGGACCCTCGAGCACCTCGTCGACGCGGTCATCTACCTCGAGGGTGAGCGACTCGGAACCACCCGCCTGCTACGCGCCGCCAAGAACCGATACGGCTCGACCGACGAGGTCGGCGTGCTCGAGATGCGCAGCGATGGGCTGGTCGAGGTGGCGGACGCCAGCCGCTTCTTCCTCGAGTCCGATCAGCCGCCGGTGGCCGGCACCGCGATCACCATCACGCTGGAGGGGACGCGCCCGCTGGCGGTCGAGATCCAGGCCCTCGTTGCACCCGCCGGATACGGATCGCCTCGCCGCGCGACGACGGGGATCGACGTCAACCGGGTCCTGATGCTGATCGCCGTGCTGGCGCGTCACGCCGGCCTGAACCTGACCGGGCACGACGTGTACGTGAACGTGGCGGGTGGCCTGCGCATCGAGGAGCCGGCCGCCGACCTGGCCGTGGCCACGGCCCTCGCCTCGTCGCTCCGCGAGCGCCCGGTCCGCGAGGGGACGGTCCTGGCCGGTGAGCTGTCGCTGTCAGGCCGGCTGCGCCCCGCCGCGCGCCTCGAGCGACGCCTGGCCGAGGCGGCCAGGCTCGGCTTCGATCGCATGGTGACCGGTCCCGAGCGTGGGACGCCCGAGGCCCGGAGCGGTGGCCGCCTCGTCACCGCCGGCGATCTGCGAGAGGCGTTGAGGCAGGCCCTGGTCGAGGACTGAACCTTTCTAAGGCATTGTTGTGCCGATCGCCAGGTGCTAAGGTGGCC